>NZ_CP068421.1:0-109107 GCF_016757795.1 Gluconobacter sphaericus
AGTCTTTTTGAATAGACACATTCAAAAAGGGAGAGGGACACCTGTTGAATAAATTTGCTTCATGCGGATTTCAACATCAGGTGACGTTGTAAATCCTATCTTAATCAATCCCGGCATGACGGGATTGGTAAGAAGGTAAACATGACCACTTTTATATGTTGTGTCGCTCATACCTCTTTGTTGCAGAAGATATGATAAGTGGCAATCAACCGTGATGATTGATTGCCTGACGTAGAGCCTCATTCATGCGTGTCTGCCAGCCAGATCCTTGGGACTTGAAGGCATCGATAATATCCGCATCCAAGCGCAGAGTGACTTGCTTCTTCGGGTTCTCAACCCTTGGACGGCCACGCTTTACCAGCTTGTCACCGTTCCATACGTCCGCATGAAGGAAAAAATCATCCCCCAGTTCCGGGATCTCATCTGGATCAACCCACTCGGGCTTTCCATTTTCGTTCTTCTTTTTCATGTCCGTACCTCATTGTGAAAACTCTGCGGTTCTGTGCGCGCCAACACCAACCAACAATCACAAACCGCCCATGAAGATATCCGGCTGTGATGTAACGGGCTTCAGGATAGTCCTTCCTGATGTCCTGTAACGTGATGTGTTCGCCTTCAAAAACCAGCTTGGCATCAACGAAATCTAGACCGCGTTCGGTGAGGGTAGTCTGCCGCTTTTTTTCATCAAACTCGATCATAAATTAATGTAGCTACATTTGATCGGCAAAGCAAGCGCTTTTCCCAAAACTGCCAATCTGACTATATACGGGAAAAATCCTTGTAAGGTTTGATACAGTGTTAAACGGAATAACCCATATAATTGATTATATTAATGTTCTTATAAAAGAATACCCTTTGGTATTTCATGCTTTTGTATCTTTAGGTACTATAATTGCTGCCGTATTAGGTATGAAAAACGCGGCTCATATTAAAACACAAGCCAATATACAAAGAGAAATTGAAAGCAACAGATTTAATATTCAATTATTTGAACATAGAATAAATGCATACAACAATTTCAAATTCGAAATAAAAGCAAGAAGTATATTTAAACTTAAAAACATATCTATTGGCGATATCGATAAGATTGAATCGTTTATTTTTTATGATTCTGATATCATCAAAAAAGCACTATTCTCATTTAACTCTGATGATAATGAGCCGTTATTATCTCTTCTAAAAGAAAACAATATTCTTTCTCATGCTACTGATGATATAAAAAGATGGATATTTACAATAAAAGAAACACAGAACCTTATTAAATTACATATAGACGATTATGATATATTGTCCGAAAGAATAGTATTAGTAAATGATGAAATAAATAAATCTTTAAAGTTGTTTCATTCACCAATTTATGATGTCTTGTATCATGAATCTATTAATTATATGGAAAGCAAACTGGAAATGCCGAAGGAAGCTTTTAAGCCTCCTTTGAACATGTTTCAAAGATTGCACGGTAAGCTCTCGAAAAGTGAAATTATGGTAATGTATGCCATCCTCGGAATTTGCGCTCTTGGCCTGTGGTGTGCTTTGCTTTTTGGAGTTGCATTTAAAAATTAACTAAGAAGAATGGTGAATTGGCGCATAATGTTCATTATGCCAACTCACCATTCTAAAGCCGTCAAAACATAAAAAAGGCCGGTGAGAATTACTCTCCCGGCCTTATTACGTAAAATTAATCTTCAGTCTTTTTCGGACGACCTCTTTTGCCTTCCGGGATGTGCTTCACTGTGCTTCCAAGCCCAATCTCTCTAGCCAATGATGATCGCTTCTCGGAGTAGTTAGGAGCAACCATCGGGTATGATTCCGGCAGACCCCATTTCTCTCGATATTCGGCAGGTGTCATCCCGTAAGCTGTTTTCAGATGCCTCTTAAGCATCTTCAGCTTTTTCCCGTCTTCCAAACAGATGATGTAGTCCGGGAACACGCTCTTCTTCGGATTAACGAACGGCTCTGGGGCTGCAGTTGCTTCAGGAACCGGCTCATCCTGAAATGCCTGATAGACCGAACGGATCAGGGCAGGAAGCTGATCAACTTCCAGATCGTTTCGTGAGAGAAAAGCAGTTACGATGTCTGCTGTCAGTTCATGTGTCATTTGATAAGGTCCATTATTAGTTTTTTTGTTGCGTCGGCTAAATCAGAATTTGGATTATTCAAACAGTAGTTTTTTGCATATTCAATCATGTAGCTGTTTTTTATACCATTACCAAATAAATATGGTATCTTCTTTTCATTATAATATATTGTATTGAATGCTGAAATATAACCTTTCATGTAGTTCATAATCATTATACCTGATATGCCCTTTAAAAACTTATCATCAGATGAAGATTCAACAACAAGTTTTTGACAGGAATACCCACCATTAAAGTTATATATGTTTGGATTGCTTTCTGCATGTGCAAGACCACCAAACAGGAGCGGCAGTGCGATTAGTGCAACCTTCCTCATTTACTTTTTTTTCCTGAGCATTTTTTCTACCAGCTGATCAGCTTTCAGATTCATCAATAACTCTTTATGAGTTCAATCATAAAGTTATTTTATATTCTACCTCCAAATGAGGAATATAATTTTTCCTTGTCATGAAGGACTTGGGTATCAATCGGATATGACGGGGAAAAGCTCACTCAGAAGTAACTGAGTAATTTCGGCCCTTACTCTTACCAACATATCGCTCGTTATCCGCACACGGCTTGGCTGTCGTAAAGCCATTGGCTCCATACAGACACCCAGACAGCTCGTAGGATCACCGGACAGGCCGGATATTTCCTTCATTGAAATGTACGGTAAGACGATATCCGGCCCGTGCAGCGATTTATTATTTGGTAAGGCACAAACCATAGGGGAAAATAATATAGGCATAATGAAGAGAACAGGGAATTTTGTTAATGAGTGCAATTTCTCTAAATTAACCATTTTTATCTTCAGAAGATACCTGGATGGATAGAAAAACCTTCTGTTTTTGATGCTTTCTATATGATTCCCTACCTTCGGTTCCTGATGTGCCCCCTTTTTGTATTCGTTCAAAAGGAGAGTTCCCGTTTTTTATGGTTTGGGGTTGATGGAATGACAAGGGTCTCGGGGGCATGCCCCCGAGACCCTTGTCTGGCGATCTGATCCGGTGTCCTACCACCCAGCTGGGAATGGGGGCGCACCGTATTGTAGTCTTCCCGCCAGTCAGCCAGAACCTGTCGGGCATGGCTGAGTGACGTGAACAGCGTCTCGTTGAGGAATTCATCCCTCAACCGGCCGTTGAAACTTTCGACAAAGCCGTTCTGTTGCGGTTTCCCGGGGGCGATATAGTACCATTCAACCTTCATCTCATCGGCCCATTTCAGGATGGCATGGGATGTGAACTCCGTCCCGTTGTCGCTGACAATCATGAGGGGTTTGCCATATCGCTCCACCAGAACCGTCAGTTCCCGCACTACACGTCCGCCTGACAGCGATGTGGAGGGATCGAAGAACCGTTTGTTGATGTGCCTTGGTTCTAATTCTGCGATGGCATCCGGTCTGCATTTTGAGCAGAGAGAGGGTTTTATGCTCTGGATTGCTACGCGGCGACGTTAATCCGCTCCAGGAGGAGAAAGCGGCGCATATTATAGACGATATTGGCCAGCCCGATCCTCATGGTGGCCCGCGTTAAGCCTACGGTTCGGACGAACAGTCCAGTCTGTGATTTCTGATCGGCAAAGACATGCTCGACGCGAGATCTGATCACCGACTTCCCTGCGTTGGATCTCTGGATATGGCGGGGCATAGGCCTGAGATGCGGCTTTTTCCTGTGAACCTTTGAGACAAAGCCCTGCTTTTCCATGAAGTCCTCATTGGCTTTTGAGCGGTAGGCCGTGTCTGCCCAGACCGTTGAGGCTGTATTGCTTTTATCAAGCAAGCCCTCTCTCAATCGCGCGCCGTCACTGGCGGCGGCATCTGTCGTCTTCCATTTGCGGATCAGCCGAAATTTCCGATCGATGGAGATGTGCGACTTGTAACCAAAAAACGGGATGGCCAGATCCGTTGCGGGCATACTCCCGTCTTCCTGTCGCTTCGCTTTCGTGAATTTCAGGGTCCAGCGCGCATGCCTATCCTTGTGGGACAGCTTTGACGGCTTGTCCTGCCAGTCCAAGGGGATCCGTCCTTCCCGCAGATCAGTCTTTTCATCGCTGGTATTGCGCTGCTTCGGAGCCGCTACCAGCGTGGCATCCAGGATCTGGCCTGACATCGGCAGATAACCAGCATTACGCAGGATCGCATCAAAGCGGTTGAACAAAATATCAATTGCTCCCGCCTGTGTCAGACGTTCCCTGAACAGCCAGATGGTTTTGGCATCAGGCACACGGTCCGACAGCCCCAGGCCTAAAAAGCGCATGAAGGAGAGACGGTCATTGATCAGGTATTCCGTCCGTTCATCGGACAGATTGTTCAGCGTCTGGATCACCAGAATTTTGAACATCAGCACCGGATCAAACGGCGGACGACCGCCTTTACTGCCGTCTGCATAGGCCAGCGCTGTATCCAGATCAGGACGAAATGCTTCGAAATTCACAGTCCGGGAAAAGGCTTCGAGCTGATCACCAAGCCCGCTCAATCGAGTAAGCCGCTCTTCAACATCAAAGAAACCCGGCTGTTTCATGTCGCCACTCCTCCAATAAAAACCGGAAAAATGGAATCACAGAGAGGGCCTCAAAACCAAGAGGTTTTTCGAACCCTCCACCTGGACATTCTCTCTCCGCTGGTAGAGCAGATGGAGGGGCTGGTCGAGCGTCTGGAAGCCCTGATCGCAGGTGCTGACCCTGTGGAAATGGACCCCATGGGGCGCACTGATGGACCCCACAATACTGATACAAACCCAAATACGATACCTAAAGTTACTGTAAGCGGAGCCGGCTGCGCCGGCGTTGGCATAGAGGAAAGAGTAGTTGGGTCTGACAGTGTCTCCCCTGCCAAGGCTTCGTCGCTTCGGGGCTTCAAGGCCGGACCGAACTTCCTTCTTCAGCTCGTCCCGGATCTGCGCGATCTCTGCACCAGCAGCCGTCCCCATGAGGCCGAATTGATCGACGCCGTGAAGATGCTCACTGGCTCTCTGGGGATTTCGTCTCATGCCTGGCGTCAGGCTTGCAGTGTGATGGGCCGATATGAGGCGGCTGTCGCGGTGTGCGTCATTTCCGCCAAGGCCCGAAAGGGCAAAGTCCGGTCGGCCGGTGGTCTGCTACGGGCCATGATCGAGCGCCATCTGGATGGTACATTGGCTCTGGACCGGACCCTCTATGGCCTGGCGTCAGATCTTTCGGCCGACCGCACCTACCACTGAGGTGTCAGTCGCAGATGGGATCTGCAGAATGGGCGAGTGAAAGAAGAATTGTATGTTGGCACATGAGGAACAGGACGTAGCGGCTCTTAAGGCTCCAGCTCATGCTGGAGGAATTGCGGTGGATCGCCTTAAATCCATCATTGAACGTGTCGAGCGGTTGGAAGAAGAGCGAAAGGCACTGGCTGGCGACATCAAAGACATCTTCAGCGAGGCCAAGTCGGCTGGCTTCGATGTCAAGATCATCAAACAGATCCTAAAAATTCGGAAAATGGAGCCCGCCCAGGTCGAGGAGCAGGAGACCCTTCTGGACATTTATCGCCGTGCTTTGGGAATGTGAATCAGTGGTGTGTCCATGGCGGACACACCTTCTAGGAGAGAGCGAATTTCTACGCCAACAGTTGCGGCCTTATCCTACCGTGTGGCCATGGTGTCCGGAGCCGTTGGGATCGGCCTGATTCTCGCGGGATATGCGCGACTGAAATATCTTCAGTCTCACCTAGCGTCATCTGGCTTGTCGGCCGCGACGACCGAGCGGCTCCTTCTGATCGTATTCTGTGGGGCGATCATCAATATCGCTGTCGCTTTTCTTATGTTCTAAAAATATGCAGAAGAATGGGCACAAACCTTTAATAGATCTCCACCAGAAAATTTTATTGAAAGCTTTTTACGATAACCTTTAATAAGAAACTTTCTAAAGCTCTTTGATAAAGGTTTGGGGCATGAAGCGAACTGAGCTATGAGTAGCCCCTAGTTTTCTAGACGCCTTGAGCATTCAAAGTCTGCTGTTGTTCGAACTGCACGGGTGACAGCATCCCGTTCCTGACCTGCTTGCGCACCGGGTTATAGAACATTTCGATGTAGTCAAACACGTCCTGTCGTGCTTCCTGGCGCGTTTTGTAAGTTCGACGCCGGATGCGCTCGCGCTTGAGCGATGAGAAAAAACTTTCCGCTACAGCATTGTCGTGGCAATTGCCGCGGCGGCTCATCGAGTGTTCCAGATTGTGAGCCCGTATGAAGGCAGTCCAGTCCATACTGGTGAACTGACTGCCCTGATCGGAGTGGATCAGCACCCGGCTTTTGGGCTTTCGTCGCCATATGGCCATATGGAGCGCCTGCAGTACCACATCCGAGGTCTGGCGGCTCTGCATCGACCAGCCCACCACACGACGCGAATAGAGGTCGATTACGACTGCAAGGTAGGAAAACCCTTCCATGGTGCGGATGTAGGTGATGTCTGTGACCCACACCCTGTCGGGTGCCTCGACATCAAACTGCCGGGCCAGCGCGTTGTCGATGACCAGAGAGGGCCTGCCACTATGGCTACCTGGCCGCCGCCTGTAGCCAATCTGCGCTTTGATGCCCGCCAGTTTTGTCAGGCGTGCCACGCGGTTCGGACAGCAGGTCTCGCCCTGATCGAGCAGATCATCGTGCAGCTTACGGTAGCCATAAACCCTGCCACTGTCGTTCCAGGCCTGACGGATCAACGTGGTCTGTCGGGCATCCTCGCAAGCACGTCGGCTCAACGGCTCCTTCCGCCAGGCATAGTAGCCACTGGGCTGCACGGCCAGACAGCGGCACATCGCCCGAACTCCAAAACGATCACGATGCTCAGCAATGAAGGCGTATCTCACTTTGCATCCCTGGCGAAATACGCGGTGGCTTTTTTTAAGATGTCGCGCTCCTCGGTGACCCGGGCCAGTTCGCGCTTCAACTGCCGGATCTCGGCATCCTTGCCGGCATCGCCCGATACCACCTTCGCGAATTGCCGCTTCCACGCATACAGCGAATGTGTGCTGACCCCGAGCCGCTGCGAAACTTCCGCTACCGGATATCCCCGCTCGGTAATCTGCGCCACCGCATCACGCTTGAACTCATCACTGAAATTGGGCTTCCCCATCAACGCCTCCTGTCCTCATTTTTAGGAACCAAGGCGTCCAGAAATCTAGGGGCTACTCAAAGATCTCTCCGCCACGTGCTGTTCCAGGCAGGATTGGCAGCTGCCTGCCATAATCCAGTTCTGAAAGCTGTCGCCAAGCGCATGAAAGAGCGGGGTAAACCACATAAATTGGTGATCGTCGCTATCGCACGGCGCCTCATCACAATCGCCAACGCTATCCTCAAAACTGGAGTGCCATGGCGCATTAGCTCCGCCGCTTAAACACAGTTGCTAGGGCTGAGCAGTCAGAATCCTAATCCGATCCAGTGTCCGGTTCCCATAGAACGGGAAGTGATATTGCAGGATTATCTGCAAGAGAGACGCGAGTTGCTTCAGACCCTTCTGGATGAGAAAGCCCGTCGCCTCTGGATCAAGGATCGCTGCAGGGAGGCAGAGCACAGACGGGCCCGGATGATTGCCCAATGGCATGCGGAGCGTGTGCCGGAATGTGAGCAGGCCACGCAGACCATTGCCAGGCTTGAGCGCTTGCACCGGCTGTCATGGTCGCTTCCCGAGGATGTTCGCCTTGCGGTCAGAGATTTGAAACGACAGGGACAGCTTCAGATGGCGCTGAGGGAGCTGGATCGTTTTAATAACAGGAATGCGCCGGTATCGCCGGCGCCTGCTCATCGCTCTGATGTCACTCGAGGGTCTCAGTCAGTGACAGTGCGACAGAAGGCGTCACCCACACCCATAGGAAATGGAAAAGCATACGCCTCACAACATGATGTGTGGGGCCTAAAAATCGCCTATTGTTGATGTTTGTCCCATGGATCCATTTTTGATTTGAGATGGAAACAAACTCGGGAGCGATCCAAAAAATGAGTTTTTCAAGCCCTTCAGCTTGGTTTGTGTTGCGAAAAAACAATTAACTGGTCAAACGGGGTCAAAATGTGACTTTTTTAATTTCAGACCCAGTCGTCATGTGACAGGATGTTTCTGATGCGAAACCTTATGGGGTCGTACATGATCCATGCCCCTAGTTTTGACGGAGTAACCTGTGGCCATGAAAAAGGCTCGATGGACGATATCTCTCATGGGAGCAACTGCACTTGCGACTGTGCTTCAATTGCCACAAAGCACGCATGCTGCCTCTCCTAGTGATACGGTAACCTCCAAATTAAAAAAGACTGAAACGTCAAGCGTAACAATAAAAAACCATAATCCAGAATCAATATCTGCTGCAAAGCGAAATGCTTTAAAGAAGAGTGTCGAAGCCCCAAAATCTCGTAGTGAAAATGTTGTCGTAACGGGTACATTGTTTCGCGACCCGAATGCGACAAGCTCATCCGAAATCACTCATATCACACGCAAAGACATGCAGCAGCGTGGTCTCAAAACGGTGAATGATCTCGTTCAACAACTTTCCTCAAACGGGGCAGGAAATTTAACGAGCCAGTGGGCTTCTGGAGGAGGGTTTGCTCCAGGCGGGTCAGCTCCGTCGTTGCGTGGGCTCAGTACTGACTCTACTCTTGTGCTCATCGACGGACAGAGAGGTTCTTATTATCCGCTCGCGGACGATGGCGAACGTGATTTTGTGGACACGACCTGGATCCCAATGTCTATCCTTGAAGGTATGGATGTCCTCCAAGACGGAGGTTCTGCAACATACGGTGCAGATGCAGTTGCAGGCGTGATTAACTTTAGAACCCGAAACGAGATTAAGGGTTTTGAAGGCAATGCCGAGGGTGGTCTGACCCAGCGTGGAGACCAAGGTCATCAGCGCTTATATGCTACATTCGGGCATGGTGATCTTGCTAACGACGGTTACAATTTTTACATCAATTCCGAATACCAACAGGATGATTCTTTATATTATCGCCAACTTCAATCACCATATAATAGTGGGGATCTGACGTCGTTGGGCGGTTCCAACGGAAACACAAATACTCTTCTTCCTGGGACAAATCAGTTTAATACAAACTTTACTGGTGCAACGACTACAGCTCTTGTTCGCCCTGCTGTCAATGGAAGTGGTGTTGGCGGATATAATCTTCTGAATTCTTCTGCTGGATGCGGTAATAATCAGACCGGCGTCTCAGGTTACGGCTTTTCCACAAATTATCCCAATTCTTTTACAAATGCATGCTCACAGAACGCAATGCGTTACAAGCAAGTCGCCCCTGATTTGCGTCGTATTAGCGCTACAGCACATTTGACGGCGAATGTCACAGATCAGTCGCAGTTAATTGCGATGTTTAACTGGTCTCAGGCGCGTACAATTACGACCGGGACGCCAGCATCCTATGGTTCGTATACACAGGATGAGTTGGCTGGTAATTCTCCCACCATTCTGCCGTGGGAGCTTTCGAATGGACAATTGAACCCGAACGATCCATACGCCGCACAACATCAAGATGCGCAAGTGGTAGGCTTGTTCAATCAAATTCCAGTAACTACCGATACCTCTAATAATTTCAGGGGATCAGTTCGTTATACTGGTTGGTCCCATTCAAATTGGGGTTCCGACTGGAATTATAATGCTGATTTCGTCGGCATGAATACGCTTCTTAATCAGGTGCAAACAGGACAGCCATACATCAGTCATTTAACAGCAGCGATTGCGGATGGGTCGTATAATTTTGTTGACCCGTCAAAAAACTCGCGTTCTGAAATGAATTATGTTTTGCCTGCGAACACTATTAACGCCCGTTCACAGGAATATTCAGGGCAGGTTGGTCTCAGTAAAGGGCTTTTCAAGCTTCCGGGTGGTATGGCTAAGCTCGCGATTGGAGCAAACTGGCGTTATGAATCCGTGAACGACCCAAACGCCAATCCAATCGACACAAGCAACTACGCGAATCAGTGGGCGAGTTACAATCCGGTCTCGCAGATCGGTCATCGTTGGGTTGAATCTGGTTTTTACGAGGCAAATTTGCCTATTGTAAAACAGTTCGTTGTTGATACGTCAGGTCGTTACGATCACTATTCAGAAGGCTTCAGCCATTTCTCTCCGAAAGTTGGCTTCCAGTTCAAACCAGTCAAACAGTTCACGTTACGTGGCACATTTAATCGTGGCTTTCGTGTGCCTAGTTTTGCGGAGACGGGCGGCCAGACAGAAGGTTTTACTCCGGTGACTTACGACACGTCCAATCCTGCTGTGCAAGCATGGATGGCGTCTCATGGAAATAGTGCTTATGTTCAATCAGGTAATTATCTTGGGCTAATGAGTGTAGGAAATCCGCATCTTCGACCCGAGATATCGACAAGCTACACCGTCGGTCCCGTCATAAAGCCTACGAATTGGATGACACTGTCTTTTGAATATTACTACATTAAGAAGAATCACTATATTACGACAGGAATTCTTAATCCTAATCAGTATTTCAATTCTTGGATTGAGAATGGAGGATCAAATTCCGGGGAGCCTTCTGGAATTACAGTTGTTCCAGGTCCAAAAGACTCTAACTATCCCAACGCATTAGCCGCGCCGGGTTATGTTGAGGGCGAATATATTAATGCCAAAAGTATGATGACTGATGGTTTTGATATGTCCATTGATGCGCACGCACGTCTTCCCGGCTTTCTGCACAACATTATGTGGTATAGTAAAGGGCAAGCAACGTTTGTTAGACGCTTTAATCAGGTTAATCCTGACGGTACTACGTATCGCTACGCTGGGACGCTTGGTCCCTATCAGAGTGTTTCTTCTTCTGGTACACCTCGTTGGAGAGCGAACTGGGCCAACACTTTTTCGTATAAAGGTTTAGCGGTTACCCCAACTGTTTATTATACGAGCGGTTATAAAACGGTCGCAGATGATAGCGGTATTGCATCGGCGGGCAGTAATGGACTGTATAGTCATAGCTGCGCATACTCCTTGGGTATGAATCAGGCTAATGGACCTAATTATCCTACACAGTGCCGGGTTAAGGGATTCTGGGATGTTGATCTGACCGTTAATTATCAGATAAATAAACGTTGGTCTGTTTATGCGAACGTTTATAATCTACTTGGCTTCCGCGCTCCTTTGGATTATGCGACTTACGGCGGTTATTTGTATAACTCGTCATGGTCTCAGAAGGGTGTTATTATGCGTTCCTTTCAGTTTGGTGTGAACGTTTCTCTTTAAGGTGGAGGGCTCGAAGAACCCTTGATTGATACGCTTGGCCCGTAATTTCTGGTTTTTGGCGTATTGATTGACGGTTCTTTGAGGTGCTTTTGATCTACGTTTTGAGCAGATCAGGGCTGTCCCCCGCTGGATAGCTATGCGTTCGCGTTCAATCTTTCGAGGAAGATCAAGCGGCGCATGTTGTAGACGATATTGGCCAGGCCGATCCCCATGGTGGCTTAGGTCACGTTGACAAAAGGTCTATACGATCTGGGTGAGATCTGATTCACTTTGTTTCTGTGGGATAGCAGACAGAGAAAACAGGTATGACACGAGGCGACCTGACGGATCAGGAATGGGCGGTGATTGGTCCGCTTCTGCCGCCTGAGCGCGGACGTTGGGCCCGACCAGCCGGAGACAACCGCCGGTTTCTCAATGGCATGCTGCATGTCCTGCGCGTCGGTTGTCCATGGCGGGATATGCATGAGCGCTATGGCAAGTGGAACTCCGTTTATGTCCGGTTCCGCCGTTGGGCTGAACAGGGCGTGTGGGATGCCCTGCTGCAAACCCTGGTAGACCTCGGCCTGACCAATAACTGGCAGCATATGCTCGACAGCACCGTAGTCCGTGCCCATTCACAGGCTACGGGCGCAAAAGGGGGGCTCATTCGGAGGCTTTTGGTCGATCACGCGGCGGCTTTACGAGCAAAATCCATGCCCGATGTGACAATCAGGGACGCCCTTTCGGCTTTGTCCTTACCGGAGGCCAAGTCTCGGATTACAAAGCCACAGACGCCCTGATGAAGCTACCTGTCCCGAACCCCAAAGCCATGCTGGCCGACCGGGGCTATGACAGTGACAGTTTCCGCCAGGAACTGCTGTTCCATGGGATCCTGCCGATTATTCCATCACGCAAAGGCCGCAACGCTCCACAGAAAACAGACTGGCGGTGACGTGCTCCCCGGAAATGTAACCATTTAAAAGTAGAGTCCGATCGAGAAGGATACGGACGAATGAAGCGCAGTCGCTTTACGGAAGAGCAGATCATAGGGATCCTGAAGGAACAGGAGGCTGGGCTGAAGGTTTCTGATCTTTGCCGCAAACACGGGATCAGTGATGCGACGTTTTACAAATGGAAGACCCGCTATGGTGGTCTTGAGGTATCCGAGGCCAAACGGCTGAAGGCGCTGGAAGATGAAAACATCCGCCTGAAACGTCTTCTGGCGGATGCCATGCTGGATAATGCGGCCCTAAAGGAAATCGTTGGAAAAAAGTGGTGACGCCTGTCGCGAAACGGCAGGCGGTCCGACACATACGGGAGGCTCTGGCCCTGAGTGAACGCCGTGCCTGTGCGCTTGTTGGTGTTGCCAGGCGTGTCGCGCGGTATGTTTCTACCGGAGCGGACGATGCTGCCCTGCGCCAGCGCCTGCGGGAACTGGCGGACCAACGACGCCGCTTTGGCTATCGCCGCCTGGGGTATCTTCTGGCGCGGGAAGGCTTCAGTCCCAATCACAAGAAGCTGTTCCGCCTTTACCAGGAGGAAGGTCTGAAAGTCCGTCATCGGGGCGGTCGAAAGAGGGCACTGGGAACGCGCTCTCCCATGGCCATCCCCCAGGAACCCGGACAGCGCTGGAGCCTGGATTTTGTCTCGGATGCCCTGATCTATGGCCGCCGGTTCCGCATTCTGGCTGTTATCGACGATTTCAGTCGCAAGAACCTGGCACTGGTTGCCGACACATCGCTGTCAGGCGGACGTGTGGCGCGGGAACTGACGGTGCTGGTGGAGCGATATGGCAAACCTCTCATGATTGTCAGCGACAACGGGACGGAATTCACATCCCATGCCATCCTGAAATGGGCCGATGAGATGAAGATCGAATGGCATTATATCGCCCCGGGGAAACCGCAGCAGAACGGCTTTGTCGAGAGTTTCAACGGCCGATTAAGGGATGAATGCCTCAACGAAACGCTGTTCACCTCCCTCAGCCATGCACGACAGGTGGAGGGTTCGAAAAACCCGCTGGTTTTGAAATCAGCTCTGTGATTCCATTCGTCCGGTTCTGACTGAGGGAATGGCGCTATGAAACAGGCGGGATTTTTTGACGTTGAAGAGCGACTTGCTCGATTGAGCGGGCTTGGTGATCAGCTTGAAGCATTTTCCCGGACTGTGGATTTTGAAGTGTTCCGTCCTGACCTGGAGCAGGCTCTGGCCTATTCAGACGGAAGCAAGGGCGGGCGACCGCCGTTCGATCCAGTGTTGATGTTCAAAATCCTGGTGATCCAGACGCTGAACAATCTGTCCGATGAACGGACTGAGTATCTGATCAACGATCGCCTGTCGTTCATGCGCTTCCTTGGCCTGGGGCTTTCAGATCGTGTTCCTGATGCCAAAACGGTCTGGCTGTTCCGTGAACGCCTGACCCAGGCGGGAGCGATCGAGGGTCTGTTCAATCGCTTTGATACAACCCTGCGCAGTGCTGGTTATCTGCCGATGTCGGGTCAGATCCTGGATGCAACGCTGGTGGCTGCTCCAAAGCAGCGCAACACGAACGCCGAGAAAGCCGATCTCCGGGCAGGCCGTATTCCCGAAGACTGGCAGGACAAGCCGTCAAAGCTGTCGCACAAGGATCGCCATGCGCGCTGGACACTGAAGTTCACCAAAGCAAAGCGGCAGGATGATGGGACGATCCCGTCAACGGATCTTGCCATTCCGTTCTTTGGCTACAAATCACATGTTTCCATCGACCGGAAGTATCGGTTCATCCGGAAATGGAAGACAACGGATGCCGCCGCCAGTGATGGTGCGCGATTGAGAGAAGGGCTGCTGGATAAAACCAATACGGCCTCAAGCGTTTGGGCGGACACGGCGTATCGCTCAAAAGCCAATGAAGATTTCATGGAAAAGCAGGGCTTTGTCTCAAAGGTTCACAGGAAGAAGCCGCATCTCAAACCCATGCCACTCCATATCCAGCGGTCCAATGCAGGAAAGTCCGTGATCCGATCCCGCGTCGAGCATGTCTTTGCTGACCAGAAATCGCAAATGGGTCTGTTCGTCCGAACTGTCGGTATCACCCGGGCCACCATGAGGATCGGACTGGCCAATATTGTCTACAACATGCGCCGCTTCCTCTTCCTGGAGCGGATAAAGGCCGCCGGGTAGAAACCCAGAGCACAAATCCCTTGTTCTGCTCAAATCGCAGAGCGAAAACGATCTCAAGAACCGTCAATAAAATCGCCAAACCCCAGAAATTACAGGCCAAGCACATCAATCAACGGTTCTTCGATCCCTCCAGGTTTTGGCTGACTGGCGGGAAGACTACAATACGGTGCGTCCCCATTCCCAACTGGATGGCAGGACACCGGATCAGATCGCCAGACAAGGGTCTCGGGGGCATGCCCCCGAGACCCTTGTCATCCAATCAACCCAAAGCCATAAAAAACGAGAACTCTCCTTTTGAGTGGATACAAAAAGGGGGGCACGTCAGGGTACGTCACTAGTGTACGTAAAATGCACTTTCGTGTAGTCAGCCCAAACAGGCTTGCCATGGCGCATTAGTCCCGCCGCTCAAACACAGTTGCTAGCCTTACAGTTTACGTATTTCTTTGTCTTTCCATATATTTCTGGGCATTGATTTTTTTTTCGGGTGTAAGAGCTCTGTAAAGATTAATCAAAATATCTTCATCTGATGAGATAAGACGTTTTACTGGTTTTGCTGAGAGCCCATCTAAAAAGAAATTGACGGGAACATCAAAAATTTCAGCAATTTTCGGAAGATATTTTTGAAGATCTCCCGTTCTTCCGGTTTCAAGTGCAGCGACAGCAGAACGACTGATATTAAGCGCTTTAGAAAGCGTGAGCTGGCTCATTCTGACTGACTTGCGAAGAGTGAATAACTTTTGTGCCAACTCAAGTGTTGGAGACAAGCGATTTTCATCAGCTTGAGCAAGGTAAGCTTGGGTAGTTTTAATCCATTTTCGAAAAACATAGTGATTGCATTGTATCTTTTCTAATCCACTATTTATTACTTCGAATTCGATGTTACTTTTCAAAACTTCAACAATTTTTCTCGGGGAGACTTGTCGATCTTTAGGTGTCCAGATCTGGCCTGGAGTCAATAACGTTCTATGTGGCATGATTGTGGCACGGTACAAGGAAAACCCGGTGATGTGAAGTCACCGGGTTCTTTTTTGTTATGCTTGAAGAGCTTCGTCTAATGTCGTGTCCGTCATCAGGTAGGGTCCAGAGGAGAGAATTTGAATAGATAAGAGAGAGATACTGCCCACGTAGCGATGTCCAAGAGGAAGAAGAGCATTGCCTTCGGTCCAACGCATCGTTCCGTCTTCTACATTACTCCATCCGGAAAGATTTTCGTCAGTTAGATGAGCGTTCAGCATGCGGGTTGCGTTACTTTCGAACAGTCTGATTTCCCCAATTAGAACCCCCAGTGTTCGACGATCATCTACAAAGGGTCCAATCGCATCATATGGACGACTGGTACGAGAGATGATCCGGACGCTGTCGACACCGACAGGGATCATAAAGATAACCTGATCATTATTGGCCCGGGCCACTTGGATTGTTGCGCCTGTGTTCGTCACGAGATGCAGGTCATTGTTATAAGTGAGAGACGGAGTTTCTGACTGAACAGGGCAGTTCTGCTCTTCGGCACGAGCCTCAAAGTTGCGGAAGAGTGGTTCCACGATGTCACGGGATACCGTGAGAGTGGCTGCAGCGTCAGCCCAGGAGAGATTACGACTGAGGGGAATGGAGATGACATCGTTGTTTTGACTGAAAGCACGACGATTTCCGGTATCGAGATAACTCTCCGTCAGCATGCCGTCAGCCATGATTACGGAGTGATCAGCAGTTTCGATATGATAGTAATCGTAGGACGTAATCGAGGTATCATAGAAGATCGAACGACCGTTCACAAGCATCCGCGCCGGCACGAACTTACCATCGAAAAAGAGGCAGTGCTCGGAGGTGATCAGCATGTCTTTAAAAGGAATGCCATCAGAGATCGCATTTTTGAGAATGCGGATGGGGTAACCTGCCTCATCTAAAGAAAGATGCGGACGGACCGTGCAGCGGGCCTGACCCGCCCAGGTTAACTGACGGATCGTCTCGGTCCCATTGACGTACGCTATAACGTTATCACCGGCCAGAAGATTTTCGACAGCTATCATTCCAGACGGGGTTGAGATAAGGCTTCCCGACAGGAAACAGACTTCGGCAAAAGAGCCACCATTACCATCACTAACGAGAGTGAAACCCGTTGTTTTGACGCCTTCAATATTAAGAGTGATGGTCTTCCCGCTACTCAGTGTAATAACAACCTGATCATTGGACGGATAACTGTATGTTGCACCTGTAGGAGAAACACCAGCCAAATCTATTGAATCTGAGTCACTGGGTCCCGTTCCTGTATACCCGCTAATGACCGTACTGACGGTACCACCATTTTCGAGGCCCGAAATAGTCAGTCCGTGGTTCGTGTCTCCTACAAGGTCAATGGTTCCGCCAGCATCGTTCCAGATCGTTGCAGATCCGCCATTTGCTACAGTGACAACACCGGAAATTGCAGCTGAACTTGAGACAGTAAGCGATCCACCACTTGACACCGTCGTTGTGCCCACGACACTGCCTGCATCGGCATCAATGGCCCCGCCACTGGTAATGGTATTGTCCTGAGCAACACCATTGGAACTGATCTCCAGTACACCGCCAGAGTTAACGATTGTTCCGGAAGCCGTACCAGCAAGGCCAAGACCGCCGCCACTGGAAATAACGGTGTTATAAACAGTTGCTCCGGCACTAACAACGACGGTACCCAGCGTTTCAAGTGTCAGATTTGAGGTTGTAGCGCCCGCACTCACGTGCACGATGGCACTATTGTCAATTATCGTCGTTGTAAGACTTCCACCAGAGTCGACGTGACCTGTTCCGCCGTCAACTGTACTACCTTCTACCAAGCCACCAGAAGCAATTTCCAGAACAGCGCCTGTATCAATCGTAACATTTGATCCAGTACCCTGAATACCAACACCAACTCCGCTGGATGCGACGATGTTGGACGTTACACCACCCGCGTATACGGCTACAGTATTGCCGGAGACAAATGTCCCGCCAGACAGGCTACCTCCGCTGCTTACCTCAACAATTGCTGCGCCAGAAACGGGGTTTTCACTGAGCGACACACCGCTCTCGATGATCAGGGTGCCACCGGCACTTGTCCAAGTAAGACTTCCTAAATCCTTATAAGCAGAAATTGTTCCGCCAGAAAGAATATAGTTTGCCCCGGTATATTGCTGAGCTCCAGAATCAACAGTAAGGGTTCCACTACTCAACAATGTTATAGTGGTGGAGGACGAATATCCGATTATAGATCCACTTTTTAGTTCAATATGCCCCCCCGATGAAACGGTGATATTTTCATCAAGCTTACCACCGCTACTAACTATTATACTTCCACCGGAAGATATGGATCCGCTTCCATATAACTCACCTCCCGACAGGACAACAACGCTTGAGTCTGAAGAACCATAGAAATCACCTGGAGGGCTTGCTCCATTGACTGGACTGTCTACGTACAACACTCCGCCAGACACATAACTCATTTTATTATCCCTTCATTAGCTTGATTGTTCTTATCACCATTTCGGAGGTGATAAGTTTTGTGCACTCAAACTGCCGTTCGGAGTTTTTGTGCCGCGGACACCACAAGAAGTCATGGTGATCAAAACGCTCCTTCGGATCATTCCAGCATGAATTACAGGTGTGCCAGTTGATCACGCGCCCGGGCGTTTCAAATTCGTTATTGGGGTGTGTAAATCCTGAAATCATGATCACAGGGCAACCTGAAGACCATGCAAGCCAGGCTAAGCCTGAACTGCCCCCGATAAAAAAAGCTGCATGCTTAAGCCAGCGTGCCCGCTCTGCCAGGGGGCGATTTCCTGTCTGGTCTTCAGACCCATGGGGCAAGTGGTTCCACACCACGCCTGTTCCATGTTCGGCCTTCTGATCAATACAAACGACGCGATACCCTTGCTCTTTAAGCCACGTGATCAGTTCGCGCCAGCCTGTCGGGTTATTCCAATACTTACATTGGGAACTCGCCTGTACGGCGATACAAACGTAAGGCTCTTTTAGAGGACGGCTTTCGTCAGGCAGAGCAATCTTTGCAGGCTCTTCTTCGGAGGAAACCCCGAGAATATAGGCGGCTGTTTTATGTAGCCCGACATATCGGAAATCCGTCGGTTGCCAGTCACATGACACGTCATCAAAAAAAAGTCCTAAACTGTAGGTCGCATAGAATGTGTCTGTGAGTTTTTGGGCAATAACTTCCTCATGCGTCAAAAAACGAATATGGGGATATGCTTGTTCAAACAGGGGACGGATGAGACCTGAAAGAGCGCAGGTGACATGGGCTCCATGTGTTTTCGCAAAGCGGTTTGCATAGGGCATCCAGGCTAATGTGTCGCCAAGTGTGCCCACCGGGAACTGGATTAGAATCTCTTTATTTTGTGGGTCGAAGTGATGACTGAAACCCTGTTTCTCTGATTGTATGCCATCTTGAGTTGGACTCACGATCCAAGCATCTATGCCAAAGCGGACATACCAACGCTTACTGGAGTGAATGAGACCTGTAGGGATACCAGTTTTCTCGAAGAGAATATTGCCCGTATCAAGGTCTTTAAGTCGGACGTGCCATGTCTTTCCGTCTTCCAGAGCTGGTAGTTGAACACGACACCCGAAATTGAAATCAAACCGAATGCCATGATCCGCTTCTTGAGTCGGGAGCGATGCCGCAGGAGGGTAGGTTGGCTTCTCGGATATCTTGGAGCCAATGAGGCTTACGCTGTTCGAAGCCACTTCTTGATCAATGGATGTCAAGCCCTGAGACATTAAGTTAAGGAGTTCCAAATTTTTATTACGAAGCGTCAACCGTGAAATAATAGTTAATAAGGGAAAAATTATCAAGATAATGTTTTTTTCAAAGTGACAAAATGTCGTAATCATCTGTTTATAAAGACTTTGTTCGTATTTTGAATGCGCCAGCTCAGTGTCTGATTTCAGTCAACTAAGCCTTGTTGACAAAAGAGTTAATCCAGAGTTTTGCGGCGGCGATATTGAGGAAACTCATAAAGGACAGGACGGTTTTGTCGTATCGGGTTGCAATACGGCGCATCTGCTTGAGCCTGTTGAACATCCGCTCAATGCGATTGCGGTCTCTGTAACGCCGCCAGTCTGTTTTCTGTGGAGCGTTGCGGCCTTTGCGTGATGGAATAATCGGCAGGATCCCATGGAACAGCAGTTCCTGGCGGAAACTGTCACTGTCATAGCCCCGGTCGGCCAGCATGGCTTTGGGGTTCGGGACAGGTAGCTTCATCAGGGCGTCTGTGGCTTTGTAATCCGAGACTTGGCCTCCGGTAAGGACAAAGCCGAAAGGGCGTCCCTGATTGTCACATCGGGCATGGATTTTGCTCGTAAAGCCGCCGCGTGATCGACCAAAAGCCTCCGAATGAGCCCCCCTTTTGCGCCCGTAGCCTGTGAATGGGCACGGACTACGGTGCTGTCGAGCATATGCTGCCAGTTATTGGTCAGGCCGAGGTCTACCAGGGTTTGCAGCAGGGCATCCCACACGCCCTGTTCAGCCCAACGGCGAAACCGGACATAAACGGAGTTCCACTTGCCATAGCGCTCATGCATATCCCGCCATGGACAACCGACGCGCAGGACATGCAGCATGCCATTGAGAAACCGGCGGTTGTCTCCGGCTGGTCGGGCCCAACGTCCGCGCTCAGGCGGCAGAAGCGGACCAATCACCGCCCATTCCTGATCCGTCAGGTCGCCTCGTGTCATACCTGTTTTCTCTGTCTGCTATCCCACAGAAACAAAGTGAATCAGATCTCACCCAGATCGTATAGACCTTTTGTCAACGTGACCTAGGTGTTTAGTCCCGTGTTTTGATGGGGTACTATTTTCACGAGAGTGGAAGGAAGCCTTATGGGACAGATACGTCATGGGAGCGCTACGACCACGCACGCCGTGCGAGCGGCAATACAGCGATCGCAGGCTTCGCTCGCGACGCTGAGCAAGGAGTTCGGGATCAACCCGAAAACAGTTGCAAAATGGCGGAAGCGTCAAACGGTTGAGGATCAGAAGACAGGTCCCAAAGAGCCGAGATCCACGGTTCTGTCCGAGACGGACGAAGCGATGATCGTGGCGTTTCGCCGGCATACGTTGCTACCGCTGGATGACTGTCTTTATGTGCAGGCCAGCATCCCTCATCTGACACGCTCGGCCCTGCATCGCTGCCTTCAGCGCCACGGGATATCCCGGCTTCCGGATATCGCGGGAGACAAGCCCAAACGCCAGCGCTTCAAACGCTATCCCATAGGCTTTTTTCACATCGATATTGCCGAAGTACAGACTGCTGAGGGCAAGCTGCACCTCTTCGTTGCTATCGACCGGACAAGCAAATTCGCTGTCACACAACTCGTCGGGAAAGCTGATCGGAAGACAGCCTGGGAATTCCTCGAACATCGTCTGACGAAACCCAATCATCCCTGGACGAACGGTCAGGTTGAACGGATGAACCGGACGATCAAGGAAGCAACCGTCAAACGCTTCCATTACGATAGTCATGAGCAGTTGAGGACACACCTTAATGACTTCATGGCAGCCTATAACTTCGGGCGAAGACTCAAGACCCTGAACGGCCTCACCCCTTACGAATACGTCGGCAAAATCTGGACTTCAGAGCCAGAAAGATTCATCATCAATCCAAACCATCAAAACACGGGACTAAACACCTTATGTGTTTCCGCCGAGATCAGACTTCCCCTCGTCCCTCGAAGAAGATCAGTCATGGTGTATTTCATACTCCTTAAGATTCATTCCAATTCGATAGGGCCCTTCGAACAGATCCCCGAGGGCCAGACGCCGTCGCAACGTCAGACGGCGTTGGGCCAGATGATACATTCTGTCATGCAGCAGATGGCAGCGCTGACAGAGCGCGCGCAGATTGCGCCACCGGTTGCTGGTGGGGTCGTGATTCAGATGAGCCGCGGCTAGGGACACTTTCGTCTGGCGCATCTGCAGAAGCTCGATCAGGTCAGGAGAGCCCACCCGCCTGCCCCGGCCATTGAACCAGTATCCTGTGTCAGGATGCTTCCACCGGCCACCTGGCAGTACCTGAAGGCGGTGGCCATGTGGCCGACCGCAGCGCTGGCACACGCCCCCTGCCCGCTCAAACCTCACCTGTCGGCTCAGTTCGGGCCAGTTGGAAGGATACAACACTTTTAATTCCGGTCGGATCGGCATTCCGGTTTTTTAGCACACCATCGCGACCTGACAGAGACCTCTGGTAGCCCCTGTTTTCCGAAATACTAGAGCAGATCCGCCAACAATATGTCCCAGGCTCTGGCCGCCCTCCCCGAAACGACCATATGCTCTCGATCATGACATCCTCTTCACTCGATCCCGTCCGTCTGGCCGAAGCCCTCCTCTTCCAGAGCAGCGGTCCAGTGTCGCGAACGATGCTGGCGCGGGCTCTGGGAGAGGAGGTGGAGATCGCTCAAATCGTGAGCGAGGTGTCCAGACGCACCAAGGGGCTGGGATTTGAGCTGGTCGCGGTTGGAGACGGCTGGATGTTCCGAACCGCCCCCGATCTCGCAGAGCCTCTGAGGGCGGTGCTGGAGAAACCACCCGAACGACTCCCTCGTGCAGCACTCGAGGTGCTGTTGCTCATTGCCGCGCGCCAGCCAGTCACACGACCCGAGATCGAAAGCTTCCGGGATGCTACCCTGCCCCAGAAGACCCTGACCCTGCTGCAAGAGAAAGGCCTCATTCGGAGTGTTGGCCGAAAACCCATCCCAGGCCAGCCCCAGCTCTGGGCCACGACCGAAACCTTCCTTGTCACCTATGGCCTGAAGTCTCTCACCGAACTGGACCCGCTCCTCGAAGGTTTGAGAGGCCCGCTATAAGCCGTTATGGGCTCTTCCTGCAGGATTTTTTAAACGACTTATCGTTGATCTAACACGTGGTAATGTCCTCTTACCGCGTGTTAAAGTAAGGTTGCCTTAATTGTTGTCCTGCGGCAGATTCCAAGGGGCATGAGAAGGAAGAATAACGGCATGACAGCTTCGACAGAGCCTGCAGAGCGTCTTTCCGAAGGCCCCTCTTCCGCTCTACAAAGCGCTCTGGACGCTGCAAAAGGCAGTGCCCGGACCGCGGCTTATGCCCCCGAAACCCTGCGCGCCTATGCCCATGACTGGCAGGCCTTCTGTCACTGGTGCGACGAACACGGAACGCCTCCTCTTCCAGCCGCCCCTCCTGTCGTCGCGGCCTGGCTCCACAGTCTGGCACCGCGTTTCAGCCGCTCGGCCCTCAACCGTCGCCTGGCTGCCATCGGCTATCAGCATCGCATGCGGGGACTGGAGTGGAGTTCGGGTCACGCCGCCATTCGTACCACCCTGCGCGCGGCAGGGCGTCTCTATGGCACGCCGCAGAAACAGGCCGCTGCCCTCACCTCCCAGGAACTCCGTAAACTCGTCGCACCCGAACAGAGCAAAACCGTTGAAACGCTGGCGGATCTGCGCGACCGGACTCTTCTGCTGATCGGCTTTGCGGGTGCGCTGCGCCGTTCAGAGCTGATTGCCCTCACAACAGAGACCGTCAGGATCGTCGGCACAGGACTGAAGCTCCATATCGCCCGCAGCAAGACCGACCCCGAGCATCGCGGCGAAGAGGTTTTCCTCCCCCGGGGCAAGCATCGCGAAACCTGCCCGGTTCTGGCTCTGGAGCGCTGGCTGAAGAAAGCCGAGATTACGGATGGTCCTCTCTTCCGGTCCATCAACCGCTGGGAGCAGGTGGGACGAGATGCCCTGCATCCGGATGCGGTCAGACAGATCCTGCTGCGCCGTGCCAAGGTGGCGGGGCTCAAGGTTCCTTCCGGAGAACGCCTCAGCCCGCATGGGCTGCGCGCCGGCTTTGTCACCGAAGCTTTCCGGGCCAATGCCCGTGACGAACAGATCATGGCACATACCCGCCACCGCGACCTGCGCAGCATGCGCCGCTATGTCCGTCGGGCCCGCCTTGATCTGGACTCTCCCGCCCATCTTCTGGATCTGTAAGCTGTGCCCCAAACGACTGCTGAGATCATCGCAGATATTGATGCCACGGTCGCACGCCTGGAAGCGTATCGGCTGGAGCTCGAAGCGCGGCCGATTGCTCACCGCTACAGTGAGCAGACCCTGACGGAGCATGAGGAACCAGATGCCGGGTTTCGTCTTCCCATCCGTCCGCTGCTTCTCCGCCATGCCCCCAGGCCACCAGGGAGCGGCACGACGTTTCCAATCTTGGGATCAGGGCCTGCAAAACCGGAGACCCTTCCTGCTCCGCCCCTTTTCAATGCCCAGCCAGACTGGCTGGCGCATGTCTTGACTGTAACAGGACCGGAAGCCGGGTTGGCCCGGTTCCGGGCGGCGGCAGCGGGGACTGGCCGTCTCTCCTGGGGGCCAGATGTCACCAACCCCGAAGATCTGAGAGGGATCTTTCTCGTCGGGGACGTCCGGACGACCGCTTTGATCGATCAGATTGTTCAAAGCCAAAAGGGACTTCTTGCCCGGGAAGCAGGAACCGGCGCCGTCCCGTTTGACCTCAACGCCCTCTGCCCGCTGCCTCTGGATCTTCTCTCTCTCGGCCCCACCGCCCCCGCGACACAAGCGTGGTTGTGGAAACACTGGGGAACCTCACGACCACTACAGCAGGTTGAAGAAATATCTGGGCATCCGAAGAGAAGTTCCACTCGCTGGAGTGTTTCTTTCTGGTCGGCGGACTGGACGCCCTGGGCGGCTCTTCAGGCCATTGCAGTCCAATGGCCCGACCTCAGCTTTTCCATCCGCCCACTTTACGATGTCTGATGAAATCCTTCTGGAGGTTGGCGTCTGGCAGGGTCCGCTGGACGCGTTGTTGCAGGCCGTACGCCGTCGCGCGCTTGATCTTCGGACCCTGCCGCTGCTTGACCTCATCGACCAGTTTCTGATCTGTGTGGAAGAGCAGCTCGACACCCGTCCGCTTGAGCAGACTGCCAACGATCTTGTTCTGGCGGCAACCCTTCTTCAAATGCGCTCAGCTCTTCTACTTCGAGAGGATACTGAAGAGCACCTTGCTGCCCACTCAGCTGCCGAGCAGATCCAACGCGCTCTGCTTCGAAAGGACGCGCTTTTGCAAGCCGTGGAGTGCTTCGAAACTCGGCCTGTGCTCGGCGACAGTGTTTTTGGTCGCGGGAGACAATCCCCCTCGTCCTCTACTGCTGAGACAGTGTCTTCAATCCTCACCCGGGATCTACTGGACGCACTTCTGTCAGTGTCCCGTCGGCGGAAGAAGCTTGTGCCTGTAAAGAGGATCTTTCAGCCCTCCTTCAAACCCCGACTCTCTGTTCAGGACGCCATGGCATGGTGGCAGCGGATAATTCGTGACCATCCGGAGAGCACGTGGGACCTTGTCGAGGGCGTGATGAGTCTTTCTCCCCGAGGAAGTCTTCAAAGCCTCACCCAGCGCAAGGCCGAGTGGGCTACTCATCTTTCGGCCGTTTTGGAACTTGAAAAACGAGGAGAATTATATCTTAGACAGTTGCACCTGCCACGAACATTTGCAGTTGATCGTCCCTGACTAGAGCGGTTCCACTTTAATCTGGCTCATATCCGGCGGCTGTAAAGAAGCTGGCGCATTGACTGGGAGTGAAAGCCGGAAGCAGCGCGCCGACGGTATCCCACAGAGCACCGACAGTCCGTTCGGCTCTGGCGCGCAGCAAGGCTTTGAGTTTTGAGAAAGCCATTTCGATGGGATTAAAGTCCGGGCTGTATGGCGGAAGGAACATCAGTTCCGCCCCTGCCTGCTCAATGGCCTTCTGTGCCGCTGGAAGCTTATGCGCTGGAAGATTGTCCATCACGACGATATCATCCGGCTTCAGTGTCGGGATGAGAACGCGTTCGACATAGACCTGAAAGATCCTGCCATTCATGGGACCATCATGCACGAAGGGCGCGGTCAGGCCTGTCAGACGCAGCCCCCCGGTGAAAGTCGTGGTTTTCCAATGACCGTGCGGCACACCGGCGCGGCAACGTTCCCCGCGCAAGGCACGCCCGCGCAGACGGGTCATCTTCGTGGAGAGGCTGGTTTCGTCAATGAACACCAGACGCTGCGGATCAAGGTCAGGCTGGCGATCAAACCAGTCCTGTCGTCGCTTCAGAACGTCTTCACGCTCCTGCTCCAGTGCATGAGCGGTCTTTTTTTGAATGTCCATCCCTGTTGCCGCAGCCAGCGACTGAGCATGCTGCGGCCGATCCCGACGGCCCGTTCGCTTTCCAGGCGCGCTATCATTTCGTGAAGCGTGATGTCTTTCTGCGCCTCGATCATGCCGGCAATGAACGCTTCATGCGCGTCCAGCCGTGATCCGCGCGGCTTGCCCTGGCGACGGGGCGTCCGCTCGCCGCTCTCACGTTCCCGACGTAACCAGCGGATCGCCGTCGAAATCCCCACTCCGAACCGCGCCGCAATCGAGCGGGCAGATGCTCCCGCAACTCCAGCTTCCAGAACACGCTCCCGAAGATCATCACTCAATGCTCGTGCCATCACCGTCTCCATCAAGGAAAACGGTGAATCACAAGACCTCTTCAGTGTCACCTCTCGATTCAGAGTTCAGTGGAACCGCTCTAGCTATCCCGGCAAGCTTACTGTCGCACTCAGCGGTTTCAGAAATATCTTCGATATCTCACTGAAGTTATGGCTAATTTTATCCTACATTTAGAAATTAGGCCATTAGAATCAATATGTTTGGTTCTCTATTCAAACGGTACGATGAGAAATTTTTGCACCGCCGAACGGCCAGCTTAATGTGCCACTCAGTTGTTTGGACTCTTCTCGCTCTATCCCCCTCGCTGTCCGCATCATCCTCTTTCACACCTTTTGGACTCTTCTCGCGCCCTCTTGGACTTTGCTCGCTCATTGCCGACAGCGGTAATCCACAGCGATTTGAATTTAAAACAGTTATCCCTTGGGATCTCCTCGCTCATTTCTTGGACTTTGCTCGCTATAATGGCGGTTATCCCTTGGACTCTGGTCGCACATATCTAATAGATATATCTAATAATCTTCCTAGATCATGCGAGCAGAGTCCAAACCACGGCGAGTGAAGTCCAAAGGAATGCTGTGGAGAAATGGCCGCGAGAAAAGTCCAAATTGACACCCGATCATCGGCCATGGAAAGTCACGTTCATGGGTGAAATACACAACCTTCTTGAACGCCATGGACTCCATGAAGCTCGGCGACAGGCGTCTCTCGATGGGCAGCTAAGCCGTGTATGTGTCGATGCTGCTCATGAAGTATTAAGTGATGAAGCTTTACAAATTGGCATCACTCATTCGGGCTTTGCGATGGCTGCTCTGCCTCATAAAAAGACCGAAGAAACCGTATGGGAACGTGAAGGCGGAGGAATCAAGCTTCTTATTGAAAGCGGCTTAAACGACGACAAAACTCCCGTTGGTATTCCATACGGCTCAATGGCTCGTATGATTCTCCTCTATTTACAAACTCAAGCAGTAAAAACACAATCCCGTGAAGTCGAACTTGGCTCTTCGATGAATGCTTGGCTTAAAGTAATGGGAATTACTGTTGGTGGGAAAACTTATAATTCCGTAAGAGACCAAGCAAAAAGAATAAGTCAGTGCAGGCTAACATTTTTTCGTGTCCACAATGGAGCGAAAATGGTTAGTAATGGAGCATTTGTACGGGATGCAATCTTTCCAATTCAAGAGGATGAAAATCAACCTTCGTTTTGGAGAGAAGTTGTTCGTTTAGACGAAAGTTTTTACGAAAGCTTGATTGACCACCCTCTGCCACTTCGGGAAGTAGCGATTCGTCAAATATCCGGAAAATCAAAAGCGATAGATACATATATTTGGTTAGCTTACAGGCTACATATACTCAAAGAACCAGTATCTATCTCGTGGCATGCTTTCAAAGGGCAGTTTGGACCAGAATATGCGCGTATGCGTGACTTCAAACGTGATATTACAGGCCCACTAAAACTAGCCCTCTCTGTTTATCCAGAAGCACACGTAGATGTTGATATGGAAAAAGGGTTGATACTATACCCCTCCCCTCCTCCAGTACCAGAGAGACGTATACTAGGGCGTTAAATATATACCTATTGATTCGGAAAATAAAGATAAGGCCAAATATTGCTTGTTGGGCGAAACAATAAGAAATTTGGATAATGCCTATATCGCTTTAGAATCATCTGAAGAATTATCGCTTGCCCAGGCAATAAAGCTATCAGGACGAATGAGCGGGGCATAAAGGCCCCAATAGCCCTTCGCATTACGAGCGATGTAAGAAAGCTAATCCTGATAACAATCAGAAAGTTTTCGCAAAGAATCGCTCTTACTGAGATCAAGTAGAAGAGTTTTTCCGTTTAAAAGATGTTCCTTTAGGTTCGTCCGGTCACTCAGTTCGAAATCACCAGCGATCAGGAATTTGGTGAGATCGTCATACAGGCCCTCAATGTTTGCCAGCCGAACTATCTGTAAACGTCCGCTTTCGAGAAGCATGTAGCCTGCATCTAACCGGCCGGGAAGTAGGCGACTGCTGCCTGTCTGCTCCTGCATCACGGAGCAGACAGGCAGATCAGGAGGGAAAGCCGACGGTCCGCTCCTGGTCATATACAGCGAGGTGTCATAAGGCGCTTGCATATAAGTGAATACTCACTTACGAGTTTTCTGTAAGGAGAAACCATGCCCTCACGCCCTTCCAGACTTTCCGCGACGGATCGCAGGCAGGCGATCCTGTCAGCAGCAGCCCCCGTTTTCGCCCGGCTTGGTCGGGAGGGGGCGACCACAAAAGAGATCGCGAGAGCGGCGGGTATCTCCGAGGCCCTTCTTTACCGGCACTTTGCCAGTAAGGAGGAGCTTTACGCGGAACTTGAATCTCATTGCGTAGAAGCCAACGCCGTCGGTAGCCGTCTTCTTGCCGAAGCAGCGCCTTCGACGGCAACACTGGTCAAAGGTGTTGCCCTGCTCGTGCAGGCGGTCTTTCCGGGCATCGGGGATACGCAGTCTCACGATGATACCAAACGGCTTGTCACGGCCAGTCTGCTGGGCGACGGACAGTTCGCAAAGGCTTTCCTCGATCGGCATGTGAAGCCCTGGATCGGCGTTTTCGAACGATCTTTCCGGGTTGCGCAGGACGCTGGCGATATGGAGGACGGTGTTCAGACCGGCAGTGCCGAAATCTGGTTCGTCCATCATCTGGCGAACACGCTGCATCTGATTAGCCTGCCCGACATCACGGTCGTCGAATATGGCGTGACACGCGACAAGCTGGTCGAAAACACGGTCCGTTTCCTGCTGCGCGGGATCGGCCTCAGCAACACCGCCATAAACCGGCATTACGACCCTGAGAAACTCAAAACAACTTTTGCATCCATGGATCAGGACACACCATGAAACCGATCAGAAAAATAGCTGTCATTGGTGCGACAGGCCGACTTGGCGCACCGGTTACAACCGAACTATCCAGACATTTCGAAGTTCGTGCCATCGTTCGCTCGCCAGATAAGGCACGCAGGATGCTTCCGGATACTGTCGAGATCGTTCAGGCCGATCTGCGGGATGTTCCAAGCCTACACGCAGCGCTCAACGGGGTAGACGCGCTCTACATCAATCTCGCGACCGAAACGGCAGACCCGAATCTTCTCTTTTATGAAGAGCGCGAAGGTGTGCAAAACCTGATGACGGCCATACAGGGGCTGGAGATCCGGTATATTGCCAAGATCGGTGCTCTTGGTGCTTATCCACCGGCGCTCACAAACATCAAACAGAATGTCGTGCCCAATATTATCCGTATGGAAGGGCACAGGAGCATTGCGGACACCGGTATCCGGCATACCTTCTTCGCGCCGACCCATTTCATGGAGTTGCTGCCTTTCATGATCAGCGGACGTGCGATTCAGTGGATTGGGAATACGCGCGTCAAAATCTGGTGGATCAGTGCCGCGGATTACGCACGATGGGTGGTCGAGGCGTTTCAGAATCCTCAGGCAATGCCAGAACATTGCCCGGTACAGGGACCGGAAGCGATCTCCGTCAGACAGGCGCTGAAGCGTTTTGTAAAAAACTACGATCCCTCTCTCAAAATTCGCGTGGCGCCACTCTGGGTTATGCGGATGATTGGCCTTTTCAACCCGAAAATGAAGTTTGTGGCGCATCTGTTCGCCTATTTCGGAGATCACGAAGATCCGTTTTACGCCGGGGAGACGTGGGAAAAACTGGGGAGGCCGACGACTACGCTTGAGATGTTCGCGCGGGAACTTCGCCAAAATCGGAATTTGCAGCAGAGCGTCAAATGAACGGTATCGAAACGACCGGAAACGGGGAAAAAGCAATGAGCACACCTAAATGCCTGGAAGAGAGTCGAACAAGGCTGGTCGTCCCGATTGTGGATTTCAATCGCTGTGAGGGAAAAGACGCCTGTGTCGCCGTGTGTCCTTACAATGTTTTCGAAGTACGAAAGATCGACAATTCGGACTATCGGAAGCTCTCATTCGTCGGAAAGATCAAAAACCATGTTCATGGCGGAATGGTCGCGTATACGCCTCATGCCGATCAGTGCCGTGCCTGCAGTCTCTGTGTAAAGGCCTGTCCCGAGCGCGCCATCAAACTCGTGAAAGTCTGATGCGAAGAGAAAGATCGGCTGGCTCATAAAACCGTGCTCGGCAGGCATAGTCAGCATGATGCACGCTCGTAGCGTGGAGTGACTTTATCGCCGTAAACAGCGTCTGGTTACGGGCAGACTTTCAAGGTCAATGAATGTCTTAAAAGAGGCGATTGCAGCCGCCAATAGTGCGATTTTCGGACGCTTACGAAAAGGCCAATACTTGAAAATCAGGATTCATCTCGCAGCAACGCCCAACGTTCATGGTCGCGCCACTCCCCTTTTATGCGAAGATAACGCGGGGAAAATCCTTCATTGCGGAACCCCAGCCTGCGGACTAGCGCTATGGATTTCATATTCTCGGGCTGAATGTTTGCTTCTAAGCGGTGTAGTCCAACATCATTGAACGCAGTCTGTACTGTCAGGCGTACTCCTTCAGTCATCAATCCACGTCCAGAGAACCCTGTCATTCCGTAATATCCCAAGTATGCATTCTGAAAGCCACGCATGAAAATCTGGCTGAGATGCGTGATTCCTACAATACCTCCAGTATCCAGATCTCGCACAACAAAACCTATATTTGCACCAGATATCTGTTCATCGAACCAGCTATCAAAGCCTTCCCGCGTTATGAAAGGTTGAACCCAAGGAGCATGATAAGAACGGCTTTCGATATTAGCTTTAATAAGATCATCTGCGTCTTTCCGACAGACTGTGCTTAGCGATATTTTTCTCATAATCGGCTGTGCGTCCACTCACTGTTAGAAATGAAAGACATATGAAAAATCCGCCTGTCCGTTTTCGGATAAACAAAAACTATCGTCTATGTCTCATATGAGGCGATTGTCGCCCGTCTGCTCTGGCATCACTGAGCAGACGGGCACTTCGGGGGGAAAGCAGAATGTCGGCTTTTAGTCTCTCAATGCCTGTAATCCGACATTGAGAGATGCTCATTCGTAATTAAAGAAAGGGATAGTCAGTATAGCCTTTCTCGGTTCCGCCGAAGAAAGTGTTCCGGTCCGCCTCGTTCAATGGAGCATCTGCCTTTAGGCGTGCCAGGAAGTCCGGGTTGGCGAGGATCATCTGGCCGTAGGCTTCCATGTCGGCGAGGCCGCTGGCCACATCTTTCCCGATGTCTTCGCGCGGTCGACCGGGGCGGTTGAGAATCAGCTTGCCTGTCCAGAGCTGCCGGATGTCGGACAGCAATTGTTCGTTGCCCTGGTGCATGATGTGAACATACGACAGATGGAGTTTATCCAGTTCACCAATCAGGTAGCGGTACAGGTCCGGCCCCTCTGCGCCCTCGTCGATTCCCCACAGGCTGGTGCCCGGTGAAAAGCGGATGGCCGTCCGATCGGCGCCGATTTCCTCGGCAATCGCTGTGGCGACCTCGATCGCGAAGCGCGCACGGTTTTCGATCGATCCGCCATAGTCATCAGTCCGTGTATTGGCGCTGGGAGCAAGGAACTGTTGAATCAGGTAGGCGTTGGCGCCATGGATCTCAACACCATCTGCTCCGGCTTCGATCGCGCACTTGGCTGCATGCCGAAAGTCCTGAACCGTCTGGCGGATTTCCTCGGTGCTCAGGGCGCGCGGCGTCGGAATATCCTGCATGCCGGTGGCCGTGAACATGCCCGTGCCCGGGGCAACTGCCGAGGGAGCAACACCCTGCCGATGATGAGGGGTGTTGTCCGGATGGGACATGCGGCCCGCGTGCATCAACTGGATGTATAGATGCCCGCCTTTGGCATGAACGGCAGATGTCACCGTTTTCCAGCCAGCAATATGGGCCTCGGTATAGATGCCCGGTGTCATCAGATACCCCTGTCCATCGTCGGACGGTTGAGTGCCCTCGGCAACGATCAGGCCGACGCTGGCGCGTTGAGCATAATACTCGGGGGCAAGAGGCCCCGGTGTGCCGTCATATTGCGCGCGGCTGCGGGTCATGGGGGCCATTACAAAACGGTTGGGTAGGGTGGCCCGGCCCAGGGTTATTGGCTGCCAGATATCCGTCATAGTCATCTGTCCTTGTTCGGCGTCACGCGCTTTCAGCAACGCGATGCCTGATGGAAAAGCCTGCTAGGGCACTGGTCTGATCCCGTCCCAGAGCAGAGTGATTACGTCGGCAACATGACGTTCGTCCGTTGCCTTGTCAGAACCCGGTTCGCCGCAGATACGGTTGGAAAAAGCCCGGTTGTGCAACACCCCAAGAAGCGTGGACGCAAGAACCTGTGCATCGCATTGTGCCAGCTTCTTCTGATCCTGCGCCCGTCCGATCCATTCGGTCAGGGCTCGAAAGGCACGTGCTGGGGCGGATTCCTCCGGATCTTCTCCTGAGCACAGGGCTTCGGTGGGGATGCCACTGGCCTGAAGCACTGTAAATCCGGCATGCAGGTCTTCGAAAAACGCTGCAATCGTACAGGCGATCTCGACAATCTGCTCCCGGATCGGTCGGTGATCGGGACCGGATTCCAGTGTTTCAATCCAGTAGATGTCCTTTGGTGCGCCCAATGCTGCCAGCATAAGACCCTGCTTCGAACCGAAGCGGTTGAAGAGGGTTGTATGACTGACACCGATCTCCCGTGCGATGTCCGCAGCCGAGACGCTTCCACCGCGTTCAAGAAAGCAGCGACGGGCAATGGCTACGATGTGTTCGTCCGAGACTTCTTTTGGGCGTCCGATTTTCATTCCTGATTCCGACTTGACGATTCACCTCATCAGCATATCTTTCTGTCTAGAAAGAAAGCAAGAGGCATCCAAACTATGAAACGCGATCTTAGCCTGAAATGGCACAATGTGGATCCAGGCTCGCTGCGAGGCAAAAGAGCCATCGTCGTCGGGGGAACAGGCGGGGTGGGGCGTGCCGTGAGTCAGGCCCTTGCTGCGCGTGGTACACAGGTGACTGTCGTTGGACAGACATTCCGCGACGCCGATATTGCCAATATCTCCTTCGTCCAGGCCGATCTCAGCCTGCTAAACGATGCGGAGCGGGTTGCACGGGAACTTCCAGCAGAGCAAGCTGACCTTCTCGTTTTTACAACGGGTATCTTCGCCGCTCCCAAACGTCAGGTGACGGCCGAGGGGATCGAGCGCGACATGGCGGTCAGCTATCTGAACCGCCTGGTGATGCTCCGCAACCTCGCGCCTCGTCTGGGCACACAACGAAGCGATGGGTCACCGCGTGCGCGCGTGTTCATCATGGGGTACCCCGGCACGGGCCAGCTTGGTACGCCAGACGATCTGAATTCCGATCGGGCTTACAAAGTGATGGCGGCCCATATGAACACGGTCGCTGGCAATGAGGCGCTGGTCGTAGACTCTGCACATCGTTACCCTGATCTCGGCGTCTTTGGACTGAATCCTGGCCTGATCAAATCGAGCATCCGCAGCAATCTGATGGGCGCGGACAGTCTCAAGCACCGGATCATGGAATGGCTGATTGGCAAGCTGGCCCCGAGCGCTGACGACTACGCGGCACGCATTCTACCCCTGCTGGTCTCTCCCGATCTGGATCAGCGTAGCGGGGCATTCTTCAATCGTAAGGCACAGGCCATTTTGCCATCCGAGGGCATGAATGAGGCTTATGCCAAGCGTTACATTACTGCTTCTGAAGCAGTGATTGCCAAGGCTGGCGTGGGCTTGAGCGACTAATCGACTGAAGCAAGGCCACTTCAATCGAAAGGAATTCAGATGTCGACATCTTTAGAACGCAAGCCCGTAGCCGTTATTGCCGGAGCAGGACCAGGAAATGGTCAGGCCATCGCGCGTCGCTTTGCGGATGCGGGGTACCTTGTGGCTCTACTCGGTCGCAATACAGAAAAAGTGCAGGACCTGGCTAAGGAAATCCCTCAGGCTGTTGGTTATGGTTGTGACGTTGGAGATGCCGCTGCAGTGACTGCGGCATTCGACCGGATCCGATTGGATCAGGGGGCGATCGACGTACTGGTTTTCAATGCTGGCTCGGCGATTTTCGCCGATATCGAGACGATAACAGCAGAACAGTTCGAAGCGTCATGGCGGGTCAACGCACTGGGTGGTCTACTCTGCAGCCAAGCCGTCATTCCGGAAATGGTCGCTCGGGGAGCAGGTCATATTCTGTTTATTGGTGCAACAGCCTCTCGTCGGGGTGGTGCGCAGATGGCGGCATTCGCACCAGCCAAGGCAGCACAACGAAGTCTGGCGGAATCCATGGCGCGGCAGCTCTGGCCGAAAGGCATCCATGTCGCTTTGATCATTATCGATGGCATCGTCGACACGCCTGCGACGCGTACCTACGTTCCGGACAGGCCCATTGAGAGTTTGGTAGCACCCGATGCCGTCGCCCATACCGCATATGAACTGACCCGACAGGATCGCCGGGGTTGGAGTTTCGAGGTCGAAGTTAGGCCATTTCTGGAGAAATGGTGAGTTTGATAAGCTGCAAAAACACGTTGAGCAGGGGGGGTTTTAGGGGGGGGGAAAGTGGCCGGTCCGGTTTTGACCGGATGAGTGTGAAAGCGGACGTCTGCGTCGATCCCGGCACGATTTAGGTGTTTAGTCCCGTGTTTTGATGGTTTGGATTGATGATGAATCTTTATGGCTCTGAAGTCCAGATTTTGCAGACGTATTCGTAAGGGGTGAGGCCGTTCAGGGTCTTGAGTCTTCGCCCGACATTATAGGCTGCCATGAAGTCATTGAGGTGTGTCCTCAACTGCTCATGACTATCGTAATGGAAGCGTTTGACCGTTGCTTCCCTGATCGTCCGGTTCATCCGTTCAACCTGACCGTTCGTCCAGGGATGATTGGGTTTCGTCAGACGGTGTTTGATCCCGTGAGCTTTGCAGATCACCTCGAAGCGCATGGGACGCGACAGGGCCGTATTTCGACTACGGCGCTGCTTGGCGAACTGGATGCCGTTATCGGTCAGGATGGTATGGATCCGGTAAGGAATGATGCTCAGGAGATATTCGAGGAATTCCCAGGCGGTCTTCCGATCAGCTTTCTCAACCAGTTGTGTGACAGCGAACTTGCTGGTCCGATCGATGGCGACGAAGAGATACAGCTTGCCTTCAGCAGTCTGTACTTCGGCAATATCGATATGAAAAAAGCCGATGGGATAGCGTTTGAAACGCTGGCGTTTGGGCTTGTCTCCCTCGATATCCGGAAGCCGGGATGGGATATCCCGTGGCGCTGAAAGCAGCGATGCAGGGCCGAGCGTGTCAGACGGGGAATGCTGGCCTGCAGGGCAAAAAGGCAGTCATCAAGCGGTAGCAACGTATGCCGGCGAAACGCCACGATCATTGCTTCGTCCGTCTCGGACAGAACCGTGGATCGCGGCTCTTTGGGACCTGTCTTCTGATCCTCAACCGTTTGACGCTTCCGCCATTTTGCAACTGTTTTCGGGTTGATCCCGAACTCCTTGCTCAGCGCCGCGAGCGAAGCCTGCGATCGCTGTATTGCCGCTCGCACGGCGTGCGTGGTCGTGGCGCTGCCATGACGTATCTGTCCCATAAGGCTTCCTTCCCCTCGCGTGAAAATACCACACCATCAAAACACGGGACTAAACAGGGTTATGATCTCGCCATCTCGGGGGCCAGCGGTAAAATCCACGACGCCAAAACAGAACTCGAAAAGATCGGGGTGACAGTCTATGCCTTTCAGGCGGATGCAGCGACCTATGACGGCGTCGAAGGGTTCTGGCAGTTTACGAAAGATATTGGCAGAAACGTCGATATTGCCGTTCTCAATGTTGGCATCGGCCTGGGCGGTGCCTTTGTTGATAATAAGCTCGAAGATGATTTCCGGGTCATTGCCATCAACATCTCCGGGACGGTGCATCTGGCCAAGCGTGTAGTGCAGCACATGGTGCCCAACAAGGCTGGCCGGATCATGATTGTCTCGTCCCTCTCGGCAACCACACCGACGCCTTACGAAACGGTCTATGGTCCCTCCAAGGCATTCGGTTTTATGTTTGCAGAATCCCTGCGTGAAGAGCTTCGCGATACGGGCGTGAGTGTCACTGCTCTGCTCCCGGGTGCAACAAACACGCGTTTTCACAAGAATGCCGGCATGGCCACCAGCAAGATCGACCACGGACCGAAAAATGATTTGCATATCGTAGCGCAGCAGGGTGTCGACGCTCTCATGCAAAGCGAAGATATGGTCGTTGGCGGCGATGCCGCAACAAAGCAGCAGGCTATCGACAACCGCACCACACCTGAAACGGTCAAAGCGGCTCGGCATGCCATTCTTTGCAAACTGAACGGCGTCGCGTGATCAGGTAAAGCACGGCTGAGATTGCGCCGGATGGTATCGGGCAGCACCCATCGTCTGTCCGATACCAGATGAGCAAGCCAGGGATAAGCTCATGTCATCAGAACGAATGTTTCAGGCACATGAAATCAGCCGTTACCGTGTCGGAGAGTTCGCCGTAACGGTTCTGAGTGACGGCTCTCTGGACGCCTCGCTCGACCTTCTTGATGGGATTGATCAAGATGAGGCGTTGTCGCTGCTGAGCGCGGCAGACACTTCACCTTCATCGCACATGAACATCAATGCATTTGTTATTGAGGCCGGTGCGCGGACCATTCTTATCGATGGTGGTGCTGGAAACCTCAACGGCTGGGGCGGCCGACTGATTCCTGCGCTGATCGCCGCAGGTTATGACCCCCTGCAGATTGACACGATCCTTCTCACACATGGACACAGCGATCATGTCGGCGGTCTGGCAGGGCCTTTTGCTACAAAATCTTTCCGCAACGTTGAAAAGTTTTTCCTTCATCAGGCAGAGCTGAATTTCTGGCGAAACGAAGAGAGACGCGATGCTGCACCTGTTGCACATCAGCGCCTGTTCGACGTTGCTCGCAATGTCCTTGCTGCTTACCAGCAGCAGATAACACCTTTCGAGGACAGAGATGTTCTGCTCCCCGGGATCACAGCCGTCCATTTACCAGGGCATACGCCAGGTCATTCCGGCTATCTTTTGGAAAGTGAAGACGACTCTCTCCTGATCTGGGGCGATGTCCTGCATTTCCCCCATATTCAGGTAGCGCGGCCTGACGTCACTTTTGCTTTTGATCACAATCCCGGCTTGGCCGCAAAGACACGCCGTATGATTTTAACCGAACTTTCCCGCAATAATCGATATGTCACGGGCGTACATTTTAATGCACCCGTTAGAGCGAAAATCGAGAGCGACAAAGACGCATTCCGTCTGACTTACGATCTTTAGCCCATCAATAACGGCCGTCGCCTACAAGTCAGACATCAAAGTAGTCATCGTAGCGGACAGAAAGCCGCCATTGTCAGGTGAGCCGCGATAGACCGCGTTTGGGACAGAGCCATCGTCCAAACAAACTACGACAAAAATCAGCGTTCGGTTGAAACGGACATTGTTTGGCGGAACGAAATTTGGCGGGAAATAACCAATCTCGATGCTTCGCCTACAGTTGGTTAGTCTCCGTCACTCTCGGAGCCGTTCACCAAAGTCATACTGCACTGCCTCCACGACGGTTCCACACCGGCTTGATGGCCCGGACCTCCGCATCAGAGGCTAAACGTTGATTGACTGGTATAAAAGATAGAAATCAAGACGGTCTGAATTCGCCTTCTTCTCGGACGGAGAGGTGCTACCGCCAATTTTCTGGAAGCAGACATACTGCTTGGCGTCGGCAGATCACGCCATGGGTGCCCCGTACACGCGATCCACAACACCGCTTCCATGAATAGCCGGTTATTCCGGCCGCTGCGGCCGGGATCGCTCAGTTTGTCGAGGCAATGGGGCTCAATAAGCGCCCACTGGGAGTCCGTCAGCACAAAACGTTCCATCCAAGACTTGTATCACAAACCAAGCCTCATGTGATTCCTTACGGGCCTTAAAATGATAAGGTTGCAGCTTAAAATCCCGGTCAGCGGTTCCAGCTCTCGATTAAGCTAGTGAGCCTAATATCAATAGCGTTCGTTACGAAAGAGATTGCTTCTTTTGACAGGCCATTATCAATGCAGTCCTTCGCGATCGGTGTAATGAGCTCCTTCATAAGATTTATATAATTCTTTACATAGTCTGATAGGCTGTCATGCTCCCAGCCCATCCGGGCGGCCATAGCGTCCCAATGGTGCAGATGGATGTCCCCAATACTGTAATGGCTGCTGACAATCATTGAGAGATTGCACCTGTTTGGATGCTCTGCGTAAGGCAAATAAGTATTCAAATCATAAAGAGGAGTCAGTGCGGCGGCGTTATTTTCTCCCAAGAACAAAGAATAATTTTTAGCATGGGCGTCGGTGCCGCCTATGGCCCAGTTAAAAACGCAAGCCATGACAAATGAGAAGACATCCTGCTCAGAGGTGATTGATGTCTTTCTCAGCAGGTTGACTATTTCAATCATGCCTGGACCGCCGTCGGACTGATACTTTTCTGTTGGTGACTTGCCAAGAGCCTGACAAATATCCTCGGTATGCAATCGTAGAAGCTTTCCTCTGGAAGCATCTAATTTCCGGTCAAATCGCTCTACGACGATTGCCACCTCGTCACCGAAACGCATGACCCAGCTTTGGGCTGTGTCCAGGCCTGTCGCTCTGGCCAGCATCAGGCAGAAGTGCTCTCCTTCCACCTGACCCGGCATATCTGGGATAGGCGGTTTGAAGATGTGACTGGTGGGCTCAGCGCCTGTAGGTATCGCCCAGGTTTCATCCTGCAGCATACGCAGGGCGACCTTGGGCTGCGCTCCGGCTAAGCTGAACTTGCCGTTGTCTCCTGATGGCAGGAAACCCAAAGGACTTTGCCCTGTCCTCAACCCTCGCAGTTTGAGCTCGACTTCTCTGACGGTAAGGGGCGTCAGGCTTCCAGGCGAGAGCTTATCGACACTTTCTAGTGGAACCAGTTGCACGGCTCCAGCGCAGTCCTCTCCTACTTTCTCAAGAAGCCGTAGCGGATTGCGCGCACTGCACTTCCCAAAACCTCGACTTTCGTCCTTGGCCAGCCAATCCAGAGTAATTGCATTGTCCGGCAGCAGGTTCCATAGCCAGTTGGATACAACGCCTCCGCCATATCCCTCCTGCCTGACCGGCATCGAGAGAGAAATGGTCGCCGGAGGTAGGCCATCCTGGTCGCATTCGACATACTTGAGCCGTTGGGTGCCTCCTGCGTCCGTGACGTAGGCGCAAAGCTTGCCGGCAACTAGGACAGCAAGTTTAGTCATCCTTACCATCTCCTGGCTTGGGCCGTTGCGGCTTCGTAGCGGAAGCCTCTTCTGTCGTGGCGGCCCATGGCTGGCCCTCGTCTTTGGATGCCTCCGGCGGCAGTAGGGTGGGAAGCAGGTTTGAACCGATGGGCTTTTCGGAGAATGATTTCGTCAGAGGGTCCTTGATCACCCCCAGCTTGGACATCCTGTCCAGGGTTTCCTTCGCCGAGTTCCCGACGATCCCCAGCTTGGACATCCTGTCCAGGTTTTCTTTCACCGAGTTCCCGACGATCCCCAGCTTGGACATCCTGTCCATACCTTGCGGAACCCCACCAAACCGGTCGCGGTGCGCCAGAATTTCCTTATACTGAGGAGAGAGATCTTTGCTTTTTACTGCTTCAGACTGTCCAACAAAAATCTTGATTCCGAGCACAGTCAAAGCGCGCAGCACGCGACCAATTTCGGCCGTCTCGTTGCCTTGTTCGATGTCAGAAACCCACTTCCTAGAGCAGCCTAGCTTTTTGGCCAGAACGGTCTGGTTCATTCCCTGCGCCAGCCGTTTCTCTCTAATTTGGCTTCCGATGTCCGCTGCGTTGAATATGCCTTGCATAGGTGAAGCTCCGCTTTGACAAGCTTCCATAGGTGATGACACCCATAGATTGCAAGGTAATTATGAAACCTATAGGGAGCAATATCGATATGTCACCTATAGGCCGCAAGATGGTTATGAAACCTATAGGGGTCAATATAGAGATGACACCCATAGAGCGTATCATACACCTAAAGCCGATAAGGTATTGAAAACGTCCGCTTCGAAGTATTTGCGCCCCATAGCGGATTGACTAGGTCACGTTGACAAAAGACGTAATCCAGAGCTTTGCGGCGGCGAGATTGAGGAAGCTCATGAAAGACAGGGCGGTCTTGTCATAGCGGGTTGCAATGCGGCGGAACTGCTTGAGGTGGTTGAACATCCGCTCGATGCGGTTGCGATCCCTGTAACGCCGCCAGTCTGTTTTCTGTGGAGCGCTGCGGCCTTTACGTGAGGGAATGACCGGCAGGATACCGCGCAGCAGCAGATCCTGGCGGAAACTGTCGCTGTCATCGCCCCGGTCGGCCAGCATGGCTCTGGGGCTCGGGACCTGCAGCTTCATCAGGGCATCTGTGGCTTTGTAGTCCGAGACCTGCCCGCCTGTGAGGACAAAGCCAAGAGGACGTCCCTGATTGTCGCATCGGGCGTGGATTTTGCTCGTAAAGCCGCCGCGTGACCGACCAAAAGCTTCCGCATGAGCCCCCCTTTTGCCCCAGTGGCCTGCGAATGGGCACGGACTACGGTGCTGTCGAGCATATGCTGCCAGTCATCGGTCAGCCCCAGCTCTACCAGGGTTTGCAGTAGGGCATCCCACACGCCCTGTTCAGCCCAACGGCGAAACCGGACATAAACGGAGTTCCACTTGCCGTAGCGTTCATGCATGTCACGCCAGGGACAGCCGGTCCGCGGAACATGCAGCATGCCATTGAGGAACCGGCGGTTGTCTCCGGCTGGACGGGCCCAACGTCCACGCTCAGGCGGCAGAAGCGGGCCAATCACCGCCCATTCATGATCCGTCAGATCGCCTCGTGCCATGCCTGTTCTCTCTGCCCGTTATCCCCAGGCAGGAAGTGAATCAGATCTCAGGCAGATCGTATAGATCTTTTGTCAACGTGACCTAAACACAGTTGCTAAAAAACAAGAGGTTTATGCTGCTCTTTTATAAGATTAACCACATCAAGAACATTTTCAAGATGATTTTTTAACATTTCTACCGAACCGTCAACATCTTTACTCTCAATTGAATTAATGATATTTCTATGATCTTGAGCTACCTCCATCATTCGCCCAAATATCGGCAAAGTTAACATTCTAAACCGATCAAGATCAGCCTTCTCGCGATTAATAGCCTTCCATATTTGTTGTCTTTTCGCCATTATTAGTAGAGATTCATGAAATTTTTCATCTGAAAGATGAAATTTTTCATGATCTAAATGACGAGCATGATATTCTTGTTCATCGATAATTTTATGCAAATCCTTTATTTTATCCGTAGTAATAATAGAGACAAGATCTCGGACTGATTGGCTCTCAAGTGCTGCGCGGTAGAATACAATATCAGGAAGCCCCGCAAGAGATATCGGTGCGACACGAGTGCCCGATTGGGGAAAAATCTCAACCAAACCTTCATCCTGCAGCTTGAGTATCGCTTCACGCACAGGTGTGCGGCTAACCTGCAAGTCATGACATATTTGATTTTCGTTTATCTGACTTCCAGGTTGCCTAGTCAAATAAAGTATTTCCTGGCGCAGTATGTCATATATATCCGTAGTCATTCGGCGCGTACGTCGAGCGAATTTTGCACTTGATGATGGATCATCAACATAAATCCCGCCCATTTTATGCAAAGCAGCAATGGTTGCGTAAAGCTGCGGGACAACATCCTTCTTGTTGGGCACCTAAGGGTTATCCTCTCTTCCATCTGAGATAGAAGCAGCAGTGCTGCTACTCCTGAAGCCGACGACTTGTAGCTACATTAAGCGACCATCACGAGCATTTGACAAGCCGTTAGGTCAATCCTCCGCAGACCAATCTGATATATTAGTATAATTGAAGGCTCATCGTATGATTCTCAAAGGTCATTTGTTTATGCGCAAGTTGTTACTCGTTGCAGTGCTAACGATCAAAGTTCAAATATGATGAACAATTCCTCTCAAAAAGTGTCAGAGCCTAGGCCGCAAATGGATTTGCAGCTTGGCCGCCGTCAGATGTTATTCGCATCATTGGCTGTCCCTTTCGTGTGGACAAAGGGAGTTCATGCTCAAGGCCAGAGTTTCTCACACTTCATGACGCTTTCTAATCGTCTCAGCGGGTATTCAGATCTTGATCGCCAGCTGGGTTTTAGAATTCACCAAAGTTTATCGAAAATGTTTCCTTCATTTGAAAGAGATATTTTGAATCTTGTCTCTGCCAATGAAAGTGAAATCGATCAGTCACCTATGGCGAAAGAGATCCTTAAGTGTTGGTATCTCGGAGTAATTGGCTCTGAAGAACAAAGTAGTTGTATTGCTTATATTTCTACTTTGCAGGTTAGAATTGTGTCCGATGTTCTACGCCCTCCAACCTATGCTTATGGCCCATATGGGTCATGGAGCACGCAACCTATTCCCGCCTGAAGGATCACACAATTTATGACTGATAAACTTTCTGCCGATGTCGTCGTGGTCGGCTCGGGTATCTGTGGCTCATTAGTGGCACGAAGGCTCGCCGAAGCTGGAGCCAGCGTGATCATACTGGAAGCCGGTCCTCGTATCACACGAGAGCAAATCACGGCGGCTTACCGTGCATCGCCTTTCAAAAGTGACTTTATGGCTCCGTACCCGCAAAGTCCTTGGGCACCACAGCCTTCATACACGCCAAAGGATAATAATTATCTGATTCAGGCGGGCCCCGTGCCATACACAGCTGAATATCTGCGCGTTGTTGGTGGAACGACGTGGCATTGGGCCGCCCAAGCATGGCGACTGCTACCAAACGACTTTCGTATCAAGTCTCTATATGGTGTGGGCCGTGATTGGCCTATAAGCTACAATGATCTTGAGCCATTTTATTATGAGGCTGAGGTTTTAATGGGTGTTTCTGGACCACTTGATAACGGTTCACCACGAAACAAACCCTTCCCGATGCCACCTGTGACGCCGAGTTTTTTGGAGCAACGTGTTCGTGAGAAGATTGCACCAAAATATAATCTGATCACCAACACAACTGCTCGTAATAGTGTTTTTTATGATGGGCGGCCACAGTGTTGCGGCAATAATAATTGCATGCCGATTTGCCCAATTGATGCCCAATATACTGGCGGAATTGCTGCAAAATCCGCAGAAAAATCAGGTGCTAAAATTTATCCCAATTCAGTTGTTTACAAACTCGAACACGATGAAAAAGGCAATATTGTTGCCGCAAATTATTATGACCCTGATAAACGTTCCTACCGTGTGACGGGGAAAATATTTATTCTCGCCGCCAATGCGATCGAAATTCCCAAACTTCTTTTTCTTTCGGCCTCGGAAAAATATCCTAATGGCCTGGCGAATAGCTCCGGTGCATTAGGGCGCACATTGATGGACCATCCAAGTTCTTCTGTAGTATTTGAAGCTCCGGAAGAGCTTTGGGCTGGTCGCGGTCCGGTTAGTCCTTCTTCTATTCAGGGTATGCGTGATGGAGCATTCCGCTCCGAACATTCGGCCTTCAGATTAGATCTTTCAAATTCGTCCCGCGTCGCGGGAGTGACAAAAGATCTGATTTCAAAGGGTTTCACAGGTCAGAAGCTACAAGATGAGATAAGACGTCGCTCCGCTCATGAAATCAGCATGAAAAATGTTCTAGAGCAGTTGCCTGACCCCAATAACCGAGTAACACTTGCAGATGAAAAGGATGCTCTTGGGATACCCAAACCTAAACTTCATTACTCATATGATGAATACATTCATCGCGGGATGGATGCCACCAAGGATATTTATTTAGATATAGCGTCCATGATGGGAGCCACAAAAGTTCAGATCTCTCCTGACAGAGTCTATCATAATAACCAGCACATCACCGGAACTCTGGCAATGGGGAGCGATCCGGCGACAAGTGTTACGGATCCCCACGGACGTTCTTATGATCATCCGAATCTGTATTTTGTCAGTACTGGCGTCATGCCCACAGTTGCAACTGTGAACTCCACCTTAACGGCTGTTGCGCTGAGCCTTCGCACGGTTCAAGCTATTCGTGCGGGAGCCTGAACCGTGGTCTATAGAAAAAATCAACAACGCATGCTTCTCAGCATCGGGTCCGCCCTTGGTGTTGTGGTCGTATCATTTTCAGGCGTGGCATATGCCAGTGATGAATCTTTGATCCAAAAGGGTGCTTATCTTGCACGCGCAGCAGACTGCGCCGCATGCCATACAGCTCCTGGTGGTCAGCCTTTTGCTGGTGGCTTAGCGCTCAACACTCCTGTTGGAACCATTACCTCCACGAATATCACGCCGTCTGCCGGACATGGAATCGGACGTTATTCAGAGCAGGATTTTGCACGCGCTGTGCGTGAAGGTGTGCGAGGTGATGGCGCAAATCTTTATCCAGCGATGCCGTACACAGAATACAGCGCAATAACGGATCAAGATATTCATGCGTTATACGTCTATTTTCATGAGGGCGTGCAGCCTGTTGAAATAACAACACCAGAAACAAAGCTTTCTTTCCCCTTTAACATTCGGAGCAGCATGGCGGGCTGGAATCTGCTGTTTCTCTCAAAAGCTCGCTTTGAGCCCAATTCCAATCATAATGCTCAATGGAACAGGGGGCATTATCTTGCCGATGCCCTAGAGCATTGTGGAACCTGCCATACACCACGTAACTTTCTGATGGCGGAAAAAAATAGCCAAAAATATGGTGGCAGCTCACTGGGAGCATGGTTTGCGCCTAATATCACCGCCTCTCCTGACGGCATTCAGAGTTGGAGTGATGCTGATCTAAAAGCTTATCTGCATACGGGCCATGCTGCGGAGATAAATGCGCAAGCCGCTGGTGAAATGTTGGAAGCCGTCGACAAGAGTATGAGCCATTTGTCTGATAGCGATCTTGACGCATTGGTTACTTATATAAAATCCGTCGATCCTGTCTCAAGCGATCATGTGAACTTACCAAATTCAGCAAGGGTGAGTGTTTCTGATCCATTGTTTGAAAGCAACACGTCCGACACATCAAAAATGTCGGGGAGTGCACTTTATCAAGCTTACTGTGCAAGCTGCCATCAAGACATTGGGCAAGGACGGGACCATAACGGACTTCCCAGTCTTCTTCAGAATACAGTCTTCCATACACGAAACACCGATAACCTTGTCATGACGATCCTGAAAGGCGTGCATTCAGAGCGGGATAATGAACAGGGCATGCCTGCATTTGGAAATAGTCTTTCTGACGCACAGATCGCATCTATGGCGAACTCTCTGAGTGCTGAATTTGGCGACCCAGGGGTAAAAACCACTGAGCAACGTGTTGCTGAGTTGCGTGCTGGAGGAAGAACTAGTTTACTAGCATTAATAGCAAAAATAGGAATAGGTTTGGGGGTAGCTGCTATTGTTGCTCTGTTTTTTGTTTTCTTAAAACACAAGAAAGCATCATAAGAAATGTACAAGAAAAATAGTACTAAGCTACTAGCTTGGCATCTCAACCACAGCGCAAAATATACGTCTTCTCTTGCAACCTGCGTCGGTATGACTGTGTTGTTGTCAACATTCAGCATCACCTCCGCTTTTGCTCAAGCCTCCCCTGCCACTACGGTTTCTGCCCTAACAGAAACCATCAAGCAGAAGCCGCAACAGCCACAAGCCGTAGATCCGTGTTTATTCCAGGTAAGGTGCGGAAAATCATCCGCGTCGCACCACACAGGCATTGCATCATCGGGCATTCCTGCTGCAGCCCTACAGGCTACAACTGATATTCCCAACCTGATGGCCGATACCGTTCAACGAGCACGCGCTCCGGAAAGTAATCGAGGATGGATGTATTGGAATTACATGTTTGGCGATCTTGGTGGTATTCGCTCGTATCTTGCGCGTCACGGAATTGATTTTTCCGGGCATTGGATGAATGAAAGTGCCGGAAATCCAGTAGGGGGTCGTAAACAAGACGCCAAATCAACCGAGCATTGGGATATCAACGTTGTCGCTGATCTCGACAAACTAATGGGTATTAAGGGCGGCACATTCAAACTGAACATCATGAATCGCGAAGGTGGCGATTTATCTAGCCACGTTGTCGGAAACTGGCAGACGATTCAACAGATTTACGGTGCAGGACAGGACAACCGTCTCGCGGAAATGTCTTATAGCCAATATCTGAATGATAAGCGTTGGTGGTTTGCAGTTGGGTATATGCCAGTTGGCAACTATTTCGGTCGAGAAATATATGGTTGCGACTTTATGAATGTTTCTCTTTGCGCACATCCAATGACATTATCTTATGATAGTGGCTGGAGAAATAATCCTAAAGCCTCCTGGGGTTTTTTCGTTCGACGCAATTTTCCCGATGCTTTCTATTTCGAGACAGGTGTTTCTCAATCAAATCCTTATAACGGCAATCACGATAATGGCTTTAACTTGTCGATGACAGGTAGTGGCGTTGTTATTCCTATGGAATTTGGGTGGGAGCCAGGTAAGGTTCTCAACATGCTTCCTGGCCATTATCGCGTCGGTGGGTATTATGACAACAGCCATATCCCCTCATCTTATTACAATGTAAGCGGGCTATCGGCAGGCACATATGGAGGTCCTTTTGAGCTAATAAAAGGACATCATGGTGTTTATGCCATGTTTGATCAGATGCTGGTGAGTTTTGATCATGATCCGAACCGTGGTGTCGTTATCTGGGGAGGTATGGGCTACAGTAATCCCGATGTAAGTGCAGCAACGTACGAGTTTGCAGGTCAAGGCAGTATCATGCTGTTAGGTCCTTTTCGCTCTAGACCACATGATCTGATTGGTTTTGCTTGGGCTCGACTTTCAGGAAACCCGATGCATCAAAACTATCTTGAAGATGTTGCACATAGAAAAGGTTCTCCATTTACGCGAGCAACAGCCGAAAATCTTCTCGAACTCGACTACGGAGTGGCTGTTACGCCATGGCTAAATTTGCGTCCCAATATTCAGTATATTTTTAGGCCTGGTGGTGAAAACGTATATCATAACGCACTAGCACTAGGATTGGATTCAAAGGTTACTTTTTAGGTGGAGACATCGAAGAACCGTTGATTAAAGACCTTGAGTAGCCCCTAGATTTCTAGACGCCTTGAGCATTCAAAGTCTGCTGTTGTTCGAACTGCACGGGTGACAGCATCCCGTTCCTGACCTGCTTGCGCACCGGGTTATAGAACATTTCGATGTAGTCAAACACGTCCTGTCGGGCTTCCTGGCGCGTTTTGTGAGTTCGACGCCGGATGCGCTCGCGCTTGAGTGATGAGAAAAAACTTTCCGCTACAGCATTGTCGTGGCAATTGCCGCGGCGGCTCATCGAGTGTTCCAGATTGTGAGCCCGTATGAAGGCAGTCCAGTCCATACTGGTGAACTGACTGCCCTGATCGGAGTGGATCAGCACCCGGCTTTTGGGCTTTCGTCGCCATATGGCCATATGGAGCGCCTGCAGTACCACATCCGAGGTCTGGCGGCTCTGCATCGACCAGCCCACCACACGACGCGAATAGAGGTCGATTACGACTGCAAGGTAGGCAAACCCTTTCATGGTGCGGATGTAGGTGATGTCTGTGACCCACACCCTGTCGGGTGCCTCGACATCAAACTGCCGGGCCAGCGCGTTGTCGATGACCAGAGAGGGCCTGCCACTATGGCTACCTGGCCGCCGCCTGTAGCCAATCTGCGCTTTGATGCCCGCCAGTTTTGTCAGGCGTGCCACGCGGTTCGGACAGCAGGTCTCGCCCTGATCGAGCAGATCATCGTGCAGCTTACGGTAGCCATAAACCCTGCCACTGTCGTTCCAGGCCTGACGGATCAACGTGGCCTGTCGGGCATCCTCGCAAGCCCGTCGGCTCAACGGCTCCTTCCGCCAGGCATAGTAGCCACTGGGCTGCACGGCCAGACAGCGGCACATCGCCCGAACTCCAAAACGATCACGATGCTCAGCAATGAAGGCGTATCTCACTTTGCATCCCTGGCGAAATACGCGGTGGCTTTTTTTTAAGATGTCGCGCTCCTCGGTGACCCGGGCCAGTTCGCGCTTCAACTGCCGGATCTCGGCATCCTTGCCGGTATCGCCCGATACCACCTTCGCGAATTGCCGCTTCCACGCATACAGCGAATGTGTGCTGACCCCGAGCCGCTGCGAAACTTCCGCTACCGGATATCCCCGCTCGGTAATCTGCGCCACCGCATCACGCTTGAACTCATCACTGAAATTGGGCTTCCCCATCAACGCCTCCTGTCCTCATTTCTAGGAACCAAGGCGTCCAGAAATCTAGGGGCTACTCACATATCTCAGAAACATGCCTGAACTCTGTGTGCTCATCGCCCCAGGCCTTGAGAGCCATGATGACAGGCTCGAGGGTCCGTCCGCGTGGAGTGAGGCTGTACTCCACCTTTGGCGGAACTTCCGGGTAGACCGTCCGTAATACGAACCCGTCACGCTCCAGTTCGCGAAGCTGGGTCGTCAGCATTCTCTGGGTGATGTTGGGCAGGCGCTTGCGGATGGCGTTGAAGCGTAAGGTCCCCTGAAGCAGGTGATAGAGGATCACGCCTTTCCATTTTCCGTCGATGAGCTGAAGCGTTGCTTCAACAGCGCAGCCGGGGCTGCAATCAAGCGACTGATGGCGGATACGGGTCATAACGGTATCATTTCCGACACTATGGGCGTTAAAAGTGCGTTCTTGTCTGCAAACAGCATAATGCTCACTCTTCTCCTCATTCAACAGAGGAGCAGACATCATGCGGGCCATCGGTTATCAGACGCCGCTTCCCATCGAAAATCCGGCATCCCTTCAGGACATTGATCTACCGAAACCTGCCCCTTCGGGTCGGGATCTGCTGGTGGAGATCAGGGCTGTGTCGGTCAATCCAGTTGATACCAAAGTCCGTCGAAATGCGACACCGGAGGCGGGTCAGTGGCGCGTTCTGGGCTGGGATGCGGCGGGGGTTGTTGTTGGAACCGGATCGGACGTCACGGATTTCTCTGTCGGCGATGAGGTCTTTTATGCCGGCGCGATCAATCGCCCGGGGACCAACGCCGAGTTTCATCTGGTCGATGAACGGATTGTCGGTCGCAAACCCCGCTCTCTGAACTGGGCCGAAGCCGCGGCCTTACCGCTGACCGCAATCACCGCCTGGGAGATGCTTTTCGATCGTCTGGACATTCGTCGGTCTGTCCCGGGAACGACCCCATCCATATTGATCATCGGGGGTGCAGGTGGAGTCAGTTCTATGGCGATCCAGCTGGCCAAGGTTCTGACCGATATCACGGTCATTGCCACGGCGTCGCGCGCCGAAACGCAGGACTGGGTCACATCTCTCGGGGCAGATTACATAATCGATCACAGCAAGCCCCTGGCCGCACAGGTTGCCGCCCTTCCTAGTACCGCCCCCGGTTTTGTTTTTTCCACGACGCAGACAGATCGACACCTTGCAGAGATCGTCGAACTTCTTGCCCCTCAGGGACATTTCGGCCTGATTGATGATCCTGCTGAACTCAATGCTGTACCCCTCAAGCGCAAAAGCCTGTCCCTGCACTGGGAACTGATGTTCACGCGTTCACTATTTGGGACGGAAGACATCAGCGCTCAGGGGAAAATCCTGAACGACGTGTCGCGGCTCGTGGATGAAGGTCGTCTTCGTACAACGCTCGGCAAAAATCTTGGCGCGATCACCGCCGCCAATCTGCGAGAGGCTCACGCTCTGATCGAGAGTGGTCAGGCCAAAGGCAAAATCGTGCTCGAAGGTTTTCCTGCCGGCACACTGGGCCTGAACGGAGAAGATCATGACTGAAACAGCTAAAACGCTCGTGGAAACCTGGTACAGGACCGGTGATACGACACTCCTTTCTGCGGGAATTGTCTGGAGTGTTCTTCCGACCTTCCCTGAAGGTGGGCAGTATGTGGGACGAAAAGCTGTCGAAGAGCAGTTTTTCACCAGGATCATGAAACATTTTTCGGATTACGTGACACTTCCACACAGCGTCACCGCCGAAGGAAAGAGTGTCGCGACAACAGGTGTCTACCGCGTGCGAACAACGCGCGGGCAGTCAGGTGATATTGCCTTTGCGCATCTCTGGACCGTGGAAAACGGAGAGATCACGGCACTGCATCAGGTCGCCGATACTGCCGCCATACAGAAACTTCTTGAAAGTGGAGGACAGGTGTTATGAATGACGAAGAACATCTGATGACCCTCAACCAGACGGGTGGACGGTTCAACCTCAATGAAATTGCCGCAGCGTTCCCGGAAACGGCGGACACAATGCTGCTGGACACCTACCTGACCGACAAGCCTGAAGCCAGTATACGGGTCTTCCGGATTTATCGGGATGTGCCGCCGCATTATCATACCCAGTGCGATGAAGTACTCCATGTCCTCTCCGGGACAGGCACATTCTGGATAGATGATCCGGCTGACGAAGCCCCGTTTGCACCCGGCCATCTTCTGGTGTTCCCCCGTCGGGCTGTGCATGCCGTGCCCCGCATTCTGAGCCATCCTGTCGTTTTTCTCGCCATTGATACACCGCGTCGTGCACCGGACGACGTGGTATTCGTCGATCCTGCCGCCGGCACGCCGTCCGGTTTTATTGCGAGAATCTGACATCATGGGGTTCATGAAACAGATACGACGGCAGGATTGTTCAAAGAGAACTCTGCACAAAAGCGCAATCGCCGCTTTCATGGGGCTCGTTGCTGCGTGCGCGCACCTCGAACCTGTGCATGCCCAGACCATCAGGATTGAGGCAACCACTACGGCCATGGACTGGAACGCCGTAGCGCTTGCTGGCGGTCATGTGTTTGTCGCAGGCCCTCGCTGGAGCGGGTTTTCCGGACCGGCCGTGGGTCTTCTGACAAAGAATGGAAAGATAAAGCCTTTTCCAGATGCTGACTGGAATGGCTGGAAACCCGGGCAGGATGCAACGCATCGGTTTGTCAGCGTCAATGCCCTCCACGTTGCTCCTGACGGCACGCTCTGGGTTGTTGATACTGGAACTCCGTCTTTTGGAGGTGCTCCCATACCTGAAGGAGCCAAACTGGTCCGCATTGATCCGGCAACAGGTCATGTGCTGCGGATCTATCCTCTGGGCCTAGAGATCGCGCAGGCGGGCAGCTATATCGACGATATCCGTTTCAACGGAACGCACGCCTATCTCACGGATGCGGGCAAGGCCGCGCTGATCGTTCTTGATATCAAAACAGGTCAGGCACGTCGTGTTCTGGACAATGACGCGTCCACACGCGCACGGACAGGGCGGCCAATTATCATGGACGGACACGTCGTGGAGAGCCACCCGCATCAGCCGCTTCTGGTGAATGTCGATCCGCTTGAAGTCAGTCCGGACGGGAAATGGCTGTATTTCGGGCCGCTTGAAGGGCCGTGGTCTCAAGTTCCGACAGCATTTCTTGACGATCCTAATCTGTCATCAACCGATCTGTCTGCGGCTGTGAAGCCCTGGGCAGATTTACCTCCCATCGGGGGCAGCACCATGGACATTGCCGGTAACCTTTACTTCACCAACCTGAAGGATAACGGCGTCTATCGAAGGGACGTTTCCGGAAAGATCACGAGACTGCTCTCGGATTCACGTCTGCACTGGGCTGATGCACCTTGCCTTGCCCCTGACGGTCGTCTCTGGCTGCCCGTCGCGCAACTGGACCGTCTTCCGATGTTTCATCAGGGGCAATCCCGCAGTCACCAGCCGTTTCTGCTGGTATCCATCGATCCGCATATTACCCAGAGCAAAGATAAGCCATGAGCTTCAGTTTTGAGAAATTTTGGGTGTTTTCTGTGCCAGAAATTTTCTCCATCTGGCCTGATTTATCTTCAGGAGTGAGATATCGATAAAACGTTTGGCAGCTGATCCCGAGCTCAAAACACAGATCTGCTCTGTCCTTCTCTTGCACGTATAGAAGCCAGACCTGCGCGCGCGTTCAACGATCAATTCCCGAGTGAACTACGACAGTCCTGCAAAGCTCGCGAGGATCAAAACGACCATTTGCCGTGATGGTATCAATCGAAAATCCTTTGACCACCATCACCGTCAGTCCGACATAGAGTTTGGTCAGGTTCTCGACTAGGTTAACAAGACGACGTAAATCAAGTCTGAGGCAGTTCAGCTTACAAATCACAAGGGTATCGTTAGATCGTAAGGCTTTGAGGCACGCCCTTAGACCAGGGCGATCATCGCGCCGTCCGGATGCGGTATCTTCATAGATATGTTCTGGTCTGACCACGGCTTTTGCCAGAGCGTCATGTCGGACCGCATGATAGCTGTCGAACAGGCGGCGTCGGCTGGCACGCTGGTAGATGTGACGATCGAGCGCGGTCAACTGTCGGTTTCGCCGCTCCGTCGCTCGCCAGACGATCAGGCTGAGCTTCTCAAGGCGCGCCTGTATGATCTGCTGCCACGCGTCCGGATTACCGATTTTCTTGTTGAAGTCGCCGCGTGGTCAGGTTTCACGGATTGTTTTGTCGATGCCCGTAATTGTGAACCGACATTCGACCAGGCTGCCCTGATGGGATCAATCCTTGCCGACGCCACCAATCTGGGGTTGGGCAGGACGGCCGAAAGCTCGCGCGGTCTGACCCTGTCCCCACTGCGATGGACCACCGAATGGTATGTTCGCGACGAGACATATCTCGGTGCGCTGGCTACAATTGTAAATTGTCACACAGCCTACCCGATGGCGCGTAGTATCTGGGGTGATGGGAATGTTTCGTCCTCTGATGGCCAATTCTTTCGGGCTGGCGGTCGGCGCGAAGGGCGGGCTGATTACAATGGGCGTTACGGCACGGATCCCGGTGTTCTATTCTATACACACGTTACCGATCACTATACATCGTTCCATACCAAGGTCATTGTTGCGAATGCCGAAGAGGCCGCGTATGTTTTTGATGGTTTGTTGGACCACGAAAGTGAACTGATCATTCGCGAGTACGCGACTGATACGGTTGGTGCAGTCGATCACGTTTTTGGCCTGTGTCATCTGTTAGGTTTTCGGTTCACTCCGCGTATCCGGGATCTGAACGAACGACGTCTTTATAGTCTTGCTGCGCTACCGCCATGGCCCACCCTACGACCGCTGGTCGCGGAGGCGATCAATGTTCGGGCCATTGATGAGCACTGGAACGAAATTTTACCCCTGGCCGCCTCGATCCGGGCAGATGCAGTAAGGGCGTCAGTCATGTTACGCAAGCTGGCGGGATATCCCCGTCAAAATCCTGTGGTCCGGGCCTTGCGCGAAATTGGCTGTGTTGAGCGCACTCTGTTCATGCTCGACTGGTTCGACAACCCCGAACGGAGGCGAGGAAGCAGCAGCGTTCTTAACAAGGGCGAGGCACGCAACGCGCTTGCACGCGCCGTATTTTTAATCGTCTCGGTGAACTGCGGGGTCGCACGTTTGTAAACCAGCAGTATAGGGCATCGGGTATAACGCTTGTAACGGCAGCTATAACTTTGTGGAACACGGTCTATCTGGACCGTGCCGCTCAGCATCTTCGTCAGACGGGCATCGCGGTGCCCGATGATGTGCCTGCTCATGTCGTACCACTAGGCTGGGAGCATATTGGCCTGACAGGTGATTATCTTTGGGGCGAAATCGGACGGCCACGAGATGATTTCAGGCCTCTTCGGTTGCGATCCGGTTCTTAAAATCCTTAGAGCCTGATCCGAAAGTCTGTCAGGTCGATCTGCTGAGAGGTTCGACATCGGATTACTTTGAGTTTTTGCAGTGATATTTCTGCTTTTGAGCATCGAAACTCGTGATTGAGGATGCGGAAATCTCTCCTCAGCCGTCAGTTTCCGACTTTTGGATCAAGCTCTTAGCGTACGTTTTCGAACAGCCTCTCACCGCTTCCCCGATTGCCTTAGAGCCACTTTGCAGTAGTCGATACCATCGACAAGGTAATCTCGTGCGTTGCAGCACACCTGCTTCAGCTTTTTTACGAGGACAGCGGCCCCATGATCACTCCTACACGTCACAGCGGCGGGTCCGGTCCAGATTTATGAAATCAGTTTTTGGCAGCGCTGTTCGTGCCATGCGTTGTTGTCCGACACCTGCAGCCTCGCGAGTCATTGTGGCTACGACAGTAATCATTTCCAACAAGCCTTGGTTGGGCATTGAATCTTGCGAGCGGGTCAGAAAAATTCGTAAGGCGCTCGCCCCGCGCGACAAGGCGCGCTATGGCAGACGGCGCAAAGTTCAAAACACGCTCGTACGTCCAGAGGGTTGGGGCCAGGACGCGAAATGCTGAACTATAGGTAGCAACGAAATTCTGAAATCTTCCTGATTGATTTAAGACTACCAGTCCTAACAGTTCCCCCGTCCGCTTCATTCCAGCACTATTGTCTTCAGCACATCTATGAAAGCGCGCAAACCTGCAGGCACTCGACGATGACCAGGGTAATAGATGAACAAGCCGGGATAGGTAGGACACCAATCCTTCAGTAGCGCTACGAGCGTTCCCTTTTGCAAATGTGGTATCGCCAACCGCTCGGGCACAAAAGCGATCCCAAGCCCTTGAAGAGCAGCCTCAAGCTGCAACTCGGTACGATTGAGCATCAGCGGACCTCTAGCATCCACGGCGATCAAATGGCCGTGCCGCTCGAATTCCCATTTATACAGACGGCCGTTCGGGGTACGGGATCGAATGCAGGTATGCCGACAAAGATCATCCGGCGTTGTCGGATGATCTCGATTTACGAAATAGGATGGCGCTGCGACCGGAAGCATCCGGGACGGTCCGCCAAACCTTACGGCTACCATATCCAAGGGCACGGCTTCACCGAGCCTAAAACCCGCGTCAAAACCTTCAGCCACTATGTCGACAAAGGCCGGTTGCGCAACGAGGTCCACGCTCATCTCTGGATAACGCGCCAGGAAAAGCGGAATAACCGTTTGCACAAGCATCATTGCCACAGTTTCAGATGCCGTAAGTCGTAAATTACCCTTAGGCTGATCGCGTCCAGCGTCGATCTCAGCTAAGGCGTCATCGAGATCATGCAAAATTGGTCGAAGGCGGCTTACAAGACGCTCGCCGGCCTCGGTCGGCGAAACGCTGCGCGTCGTACGATTGAGCAATCGAGTTCCGATCCGGGCTTCCAAGCTGCTCATCATGTGACTGACAGTCGATGATGCCATGTCCAGTTCATCGGCGGCCCTGCGGAAACTTCTGTGCCTCACGATCGCGGCCAGGGCTCTCAGTTCGGTTAAGGACGGCCTGTCATTCATGGCATTTTAGCATCATGCTATCCAATATTAGCCTACTTATGACAATCAATCTATCTCGCTACATTTTCTGGGTAAACACTTTTCCCCTCTGGAGGGCAGCATGGCTCGCACGTGGCTTATTACCGGCATCAACAGTGGCTTCGGACGCGAGATGGCGGAGCAACTTCTCGCACGGGGCGATCGTATCGCCGGGACTGTTCGCAACGCAGATGCCGTTGACGATCTAAAGGCGAAATATGGCGATCGCCTTTGGACAGCCGTGCTCGACGTAACGGATACGCCGGCCATCTATAGGGTTGTAAACGAGGCTTTTTCCGACCTTCGTAAGATCGACGTCATCGTTAATAATGCGGGCTACGGTCTATTCGGCGCGGCCGAAGGACTGACTGACGAACAGATCATGCACCAGATCAACACCAATCTGGTCGGGCCGATTCAAGTTACGCGCGCCGCATTGCCGTATCTTCGCGCTCAGGGCGGCGGCCGCATCCTGGCGCTCTCCACCTACGGCGGTCAGGCGACCTATCCGGGCGCATCGCTTTATCACGCTAGCAAATGGGGTCTGGAAGGTTTCTTCGACTCTTTGACCGGCGAGGTTGCGCCCTTCAATATCGGCGTGACCATTATCGAACCAGGCGGCGCGCGCACCAGCTTCCGCAGAACAGCAGGAGCCTCAATGGGGGCGGAACTGGAAGCCTACAAGAACACACCGCTTGGTGTGATCCGTCATGTGCTTAGTGATCCATCACGTATTCCGAACGGTGATCCTGTCAAAATGGTGAAGGCCATGATTGGTAGCCTTGATCAAATGCCGGCACCCAATCGGATCGTGCTTGGCACTGATTCTTACACCATGATCCAAAAGGCTCTGAGCGAACGACTTGCCATGGTCGAGGCGCAAAAGGAGTTTGCGTCGTCCACCGACTTTCCTGTTGAAGATTAAGTCTGTGTCATCACAACCACCGTGAACCATGTGAAGGTGGTCCCAGGTAAAACGACCGCCGTTTGTTTCATGGCCACGGCTTGGCGTGCGGGCAATCGTGCAGCACGGTGGTACTGTCCTTGCCCATTGATACGCCCTCGGCTCGAATTAAGGACTGTCTATTGGAGTAGGTCGATGACGAAAGCGGATTTCACACAGCACCAGATGGAGGGATCGAAAAACTCCTTGGCTCTGACCTGTTCTGTGTGATTCCATTTCCCGTGCTTTGATTGAAGATATGGATCATGAGGCAGCTGGGTTTCTTTGATGTTGAAGATCGGCTTGCCCGGCTGAGCGGTCTGGGTGATCAGATCGAAGCGTTTTCCCGGACTGTGGATTTTGAAGCGTTCTGTCCTGATCTGGAAAACGCTCTGGCGTATTCCAATGGAAGCAAGGGCGGACGTCCGCCATTTGATCCGGTGCTGATGTTCAAGATCCTAGTGATCCAGACCTTGAACAAGGTATCGGATTAGCGGACGGAATATTTGATCAACGACCGGCTGTCGTTCATGCGCGCTGGACTCTGAAGTTCACCAAAGCAAAGCGGCAGGACGATGGAACCATGCCATCCAGCGATCTCGCCATCCCGCTCTTTGGATACAAATCCTATATTTCCATCGACCGGAAGTTTCGGCTGATCCGTAAATGGAAGACGACAGATGCCGCCGCCAGTGATGGCGCGCGATTAAGACAGGGCTTGCTTGATAACACCGACACAGCCTCAACGGTCTGGGCAGACACAGCCTATCACTCGAAAGTTAACGAAGACTTCATGGAAATCAGGGCTTTGTCTCAAAAATCCATCGCAAGAATCCGTATCTCAAACCCATGCCTCGGCATATTCAGAGATCCAACGCCGGAAAGTCCGTTATCCTCTCGCGTGTCGAGCATGTCTTTGCCGATCAGAAATCACAGACGGGATTGTTCATCCGAACAGTCGGTATCACTCGGGCCACCATGAGGATCGGGCAGGCCAATATCGTCTATAATATGCGCCACTTCCTCTTCCTGGAACGGATCAGCGCCAGCGCGTAGCCATCCAGCGAGTAACAGTTCCCGATCTGCGATAAACGCAGATCAAAAGCGACCAAAAGAACCGTCAATCAAATCGCCTCGCCAAAGCCCAAAATCAGAACCAACTCGCACCAGCCAACGGTTCTTCGATCTCTCCACCTAATACGCTTTAGCCAGTCTGCGCAGCGTTTGTGGGGGCTGACCATATTGGCGCATAAAGGCCTCGCGCATGCGACGGATGTCGACGAAGCCGGATTCCCGCGCAATCTGGTCCATCGGGTGACGCGTCTCCTCGATCATCAGACGCGCTGCCTCCAGCCGCATTTGCTCCACCGCCTTGGCCGGGGTCTGTCCGGTTTCGGCGCGGAAGGCGCGGGCGAACTGCCGAGGTGATAGCGAGACAACTTCGGCCAGTTGCTCCACGGTCAGCGGATCGACGAGGTGGGACTTGGCGAAGATCAAGGCCTTCTGGATGCGGTCGCTGCTGGGGGCGAGTTCCAGCAGTTCAGAGTACTGCGATTGCCCGCCGGCACGGCGGTGGTGCATGACGAGGCGGTGGGCGATCGCATCTGCGACGTCACGTCCCAAATCCTTCTCGATCAGCGCCACGGCGAGATCGAGGCCGGCAGTGAGACCAGCCGAGGTCCAGACCGCGCCCTCGTTGATGAAAATGCGATCGTCCTCGACGCGGACATTGGGGAAATCCTCGCGCATCTGCCGGGCATAGGCCCAGTGCGTGGTGGCGCGCCGTCCATCGAGCAGACCCATCTGCCCGAGAAGAAAGGCACCGGTGCAAAGTCCTGCCACGCGGCGTGATTCCTTCGCCATTGTACACAGAGTTTCGAGTGCCGCGTCATCCTGGCGAGGCGGGGGCATAAGGCCTGCGAGCAGCAGCAATGTATCGACCTGCCCAACGTCCGTCAGCGGCACGGTGGGCATCTCAAAGCCGCTCGACGACCTGACAGGGCCGCCTGCTACTGAAGCGATCGACAACGTGTAGTAGGCTTCGCCCTTCACGGCATTGGCGAGTTCGAATGCGGCCTGCACACCCAGCGCAAGGAACTGAAAGCCGGGGGTAAGCACCATGGAAACATGTGGCATGCGGCCTCTGAAATGGGATGTCCTAAAAACGTAGTTTATACGTCATATCGGACATAGAAGTTCGCGTCCATAAGGTTCGTGTCGAGAGCGAAGGCGCTCTTACGGATCAAAGCAAGGACACCAACCCATGGTCACCACGACATTCAAGGGAACCGCCCTCATTACCGGCGCATCGACCGGCATCGGCGCGATCTATGCCGACCGCCTCGCTTCCCGTGGCTATGATCTCATTCTCGTCGCCCGTAACAAGGACAAGTTGCAGAAGCTGGCCGTGCAGATATCGGACAAGACCGGCCGCTCAGTCGAAGCGCTGACCGCTGACCTGGGCGATGCTGCCGATCTCGCTCGCGTCGAGAAGGTGCTGCGCGAGGATGCTAGCGTGACTGCACTGGTCAACAACGCCGGGATCGGCACGCATACCTCGCTGCTTGAAAGCGATGTCGAGAAGATGGCGGCGATGGTGCAGCTGAACGTCACCGCGTTGATGCGGCTGACGTATGCTGCAGTGCCTGGCTTTGTGGCACGCGGCGGCGGCACGGTGATCAATATCGCCTCGATCGTCGCAGTTGCCCCGGAACTGCTCAACGGCGTTTATGGCGGCACCAAGGCTTTCGTCCAGGCCTTCACCATTTCGCTTAATCACGAATTAGCCGACCAAGGCATCCGCGCCCAGGCCGTGCTGCCGGGCGCCACCCGCACCGACTTCTGGGCGCTGGGAGGTCTACCAGTCGAGCAGTTGCCTAGCGAGATCGTGATGGACGCCGAAGACATGGTCAATGCGGCGTTGGTCGGTCTTGACCAAGGCGAGACCGCCACAATCCCCGCTCTGCGTGACATCGAACTGTGGAACGCCTTTGAAACCGCCCGCGCCGCGCTCGGCCCCCAGCTTTCCGCCACCCAATCCGCCCCGCGCTTCCACGTCGCGGTTTGATCCGACCCTCCAGCCATCTTCTCCAGACCAAGGGACAATTCCCATGAAACTCACCGGCAACACTATCTTCATCACCGGCGGCACCAGCGGCATCGGCCGCGGCCTTGCTGAAGCGCTTCATAAGCTGGGCAACCAGGTGATCATCTCGGGCCGCCGCACTGCGCTGCTTGACGAAGTGACCGCCGCCAACCCCGGCATGGCCGCAATCCCGCTCGACGTGACCAGTCTCGCAAGCATCCAAGGCGCAACGGACGAGCTGACCCACTGCTTCCCCGATCTCAACGTTGTGTTCAATAACGCAGGCTTCATGCCCTTCGACGACGTCAGCCGGCCAGTGGAGGATAATCTGGCGCAGGAGCTGATCACCACCAACCTGCTTGGCCCGATCCGGGTGACGTCCGCCCTGATTGAGCATCTCAAGACAAAGGCGCAAGCGACAGTGCTCTATACCAGCAGCGTGCTCGCCTATGTACCCATCGCCAGCAACGCGATCTATTCCGCCACCAAGGCCGCGCTTCATTCTTAGGCGCTGTCGCAGCGGTTCCAGCTGCGTGGCACAGGGGTGCGCGTACAGGAAATCGCGCCACCGTGGGTCGACACCGATCTGATCTATAAGAGCGGCGATCCGCGTGCGATGCCTCTGCCCGACTTCATCGAGCAGACGCTGGTGGCGCTGGCCACAGACGCTCCAGAAGTGATCGTCGATGCCATCCGTTCTATGCGCGACAATCCTGGCGCCAATGAACACGCCTTGGTCGAAGACTTCAACCAGAGCCTTGTCGAAAACCCGATCCCGACCGGCTTCTGAGTTTCTGCCTTTCAATCAACTTGCTGAAATTCGAAAGGAGACAGCCATATCCCGTGTCACTTATCCCAGAAGCGGCAGCAGCTCGGCGCTCTTAACGCCGGTAAGTTTGCGGTCCTGTGCGGTTTTGAAGCGCACAGGACCGCGACACATCTATGGACAGCAACGACGACATCGCCGTAGTTCTGATCTTTCGCGAATGGATGCGTTTGTTTCAAAAACCGTCTATTGAGGTTCGCCTAACAATGTCGGCTGTCAGGTGTGCATAATAACCGCTTAGATGTCTGCCGTGAGGCGTCTGCCGCCTGTCCGCTTCACGTTTTTTGAGCGGACAGGCAGATCAGGGGGGAAACGGAATGTCGGCAGTTGGGCGGTAGGACCGGAAAATCGGTCATTCGCGCAATCGATTTTCACGATACAAATGGGCGTCTCCTGAAGATCACCTACTTCGTCGGGGAGAGCTGCCCGCCCCGTGAGACGCCGCATATATGCACTCGTCATGCCAGCGATAGGTTCATGGTCAGTGCCTGAGGGACGGAGCAGAAACTGCGGCTGGCGCGAGGCTGAAGCGCTATTTCTTTTTGGAGGAAATTGCTTCAGACCGCCTCCGTTCTTTTACTTTGCCTTCGTAAAGGCATCGCGCAGGAAATGCGTTGCCTGGGCGATTGCGGCGGTGGATGCCGGCGTCTTGGCGAGCGCATTGAGCATAACGAAATCGTGGATCGTCGCGTTATAGCGGGTCGTTATGACAGGCACACCGGCTTCGACCAGGCGTCGGGCGTAGGCCTCGCCCTCGTCACGCAGGACATCGTTTTCATCTGTGATGACTAGCGCTGGCGCCTGCCCGTGCAGGATGGAGTCCGGCGTGTTCAACGGCGAGACATGCGGCTGGGCGCGGTCAGTGCCGGCAGGCAGATACTGGTTCCAGAAATAATCCATGGCTTTCGCTGTCAGCCAGGGGCCACCGGCGAACTCGCGATAGGATCCATCATTCATCGCGGCATCGGTTACCGGATAGAATAGGAGCTGGGCTACGGGCCTGGGTCCATGCCGCTCCGCAACGAGGGCGGAGACGACCGCAACCATATTACCGCCGACGCTGTCTCCGGCGATGGCAATGCGGGATGGATCGATCCCGAATTCGACCGGATGACGAGCGACATACTCCAGAACCGCATAATCCTGCTCGATCGCAGTTGGATAACGCGCCTCGGGCGAGCGTTCGTAATCGACGAAGATCACCACCGCACCGCTGCCCGCCGCCAGGTCGCGCACGAGGCGGTCATGGCTGGCTGGGCCGCCCATCACCCAACCGGCACCATGATAATACACGATGGCGGGCGCATGGTTCGGGGCGTCGAGCGGGCGATAGATCCGGATGCGCGTGCTGCCGGTCGGGCCAATGGGAAGCACGCGATCGGTAATCCGAGCAGAGGGAGCGGTGACCTTCACCGACGCCTGCGCGCCGTCCAGTAGCGCACGGGCATCGTGCGGCGACAGCGACGGGATGGCCGGGGCGTGGGCGTCGGCGAGGCCGTTGAGGAAATGCTGGGTCGTGGGCTCTAGCACGGGGGCGGCGAGCGCGGGGGCAGCGGCAATAGCGGTAGCCAAGGCGATGGCTGTGGAGAGGCACTTCATGATGGAAAACTCCGTATCGATCAGGCTGCGATCGGCCTGTGAGGCACACTAATATCGTGTGCGACATTATCGCCCAATATCAAAAAATGCATGGCTCCCATGCATTAACATCGCCCAAGATTTGATATTGTGCGATATAATGGCCCTACTTATGGAGGACGATATGAACGAAGACCCATCCACACCTGATCTGTCGAATTTCGTGTGCTTCTCGCTGTATGCCGCGAGCCACGCCTTCAATCGGCTATACCAACCGCTGCTCGAGCCGCTCGGTCTCACCTATCCGCAATATCTAGTAATGACCGTCCTGTGGGGCAGTGACGGCAGACTTGTCGGCGAAATCGGATCACAACTCGATCTGGTCAGCTCCACCCTGACGCCGTTGCTCAAGCGGCTGGAGGGCGCTGGCCTTGTGGAACGCACCCGCGACCAGAAGGACGAACGACAGGTGCGCGTTCGTCTGACGGAGGCCGGTCGGGCCCTGCGCGTTCAGGCCGAGACGATTCCGGCTTGTGTGTTAGCGGCGACCGGGCTGTCGATCACCGAACTGCGGGACTTGCGTAATCGGGTCGACCGGCTGCGCCAAGCCGTCAGCTCTCCGCGTTCCCCGGGCTGCAAGTCCGACGATCATTGAGCCTGTCACCCGTCAATAACCATTTCCAGAGAGACTGGTCTTGAGTTCCCCTACGCCCTAACATAGACGAGCGGGGTCATCGCACTTGGCCGCCGGCACATACCGCGCATTTTAGGCTGGATGCTCGTGATGTTGGTCGTGATCGGCAACAGCCTATTCTCGCAAGCCATGAACACGTCTGCTTCAGAGAAGCGAAGGCCGACGTTCTGGCGTCCGACATGTAGGCGGAACCGGTAGGTCCGCTTAGCGCGTGACAAGCAGACAGGCTGCTTTCGCCTTCCTTTCGGACGTTGAGATGATCGTTCTGCCCTCCACAAAGCAGACATGATCGATCAAGTGCGTACGAATGTTTTGTTGTCAGTTTCCGTAATGCCCACTGCCATGTAGGCGCGCCTGGCCTGAGCTTCCCTGATCGTGTCCAACGACAGGCCGTTTGCGAGCATGTTCTCGATCAGGTCGATATGTAGGGCTGCCAGAAGGGTGTGGGCGTTATAGAGGACCACACCCTCTGGCGGCGATCCCATCCCTTCCTCGATGAACCCCGCGGTCACCCCAAGCATCCAGCGATAATGCGGCGATTGCAGAATGCCCGAACCGAATTCGAGCGCCCGAATCAGGTGGCGGTTGTCGAGTTTGAACGTCAGGATCAGGTCAAGAAACGCTGCAAGGCGCTGTTGCGTTAAGTATCTTGCCGGAAAGGAACCACACCACTCTCCACGCTTGCCCGTAGAGCTTCGATCTTTGTGGCCCAGAGAGCGTCGAGCAATCCCGCGCGACTACCGAACGCCCGGAACAGTGTTCCCTTCCCGACACTGCATGCCGCCGCAATGGCATCCATGGTCACACGTTCCGGCCCGTCAGCCTGTGCAAAGAGGGTATCGGCGGCCTTGAGCATGCGGATCGTGGCGGTCGGCGCCCCCCCCCTAAGACTAACAGTCGGAACGGACGGCTTAAGTGGGGCTACTTCGCCTACCTCTCAGGCGTAGAGGTTCTGCCGCCAAATGTCTGGAAGCAAACATACTGCGTGGCGTCCGTGGATACGTCTCCGCAAATCTCGGTGTGGTTCACTATCTCATCGACGCAACGTCGGCTCGGCACGCAGAAGCGAATGGTCGTAGAAATCCCCCGTATGTTGTAACGCCCAATTATGGGCAGCAAAATTTGGTGAGTACCTTCACTCCGCTCTTTGAAGACCAATCTGCATTAGTGCGCAGCTTGGTTCAAAAAACTGCCCTGACCGCATCAGACGACGAGGCCCACCATGTATACCTACGAGACATGGTCACGGTCCGGATTGTTAAAAACGACCGCCGTTCAGGAGCGTAACGGACTTCGCGGTCATTAGCTGGCAAAGAATTCTCCGAACAATTGAGCAACAGCCTCTGGCTGTTCTTCGGGGATGAAGTGACCGCTGGACGAGACTGTGTTGCCGCGTAGATCGTCTGCGAACGGTCTAAGTGGGGCGACCATATCAGGGATCGATCCTTGATCAGCGCTGACGGCGAGCACGGGCATGCTAAGTTTTCCATCACGGACCAGCGTACGATTCTGCTCGGCGGATATACTTGCCGCTCGATAGAAAGCAAGGCCCGCCCGTAATGCACCAGGAAGACTGAAAATACGGACATATTCGTCAATGTCAGCATCGCTGAAACTTAGCGGGTTGGCGGCCTTACGGCGCAAGAACCAGTCGAGGTAAACGCGCTCACGTCCTGTGATCAGAGCCTCAGGAAGGTCAGGTATAGCATGGAACGCGAAATGCCATGTCCGCCACGCCAGGTCGGGTGCGTTTGGCAACATATCAGGCAGTGTAACACCGGGTATGCCGGCATCAAGGAACGCGAGACGGCTGACCTCCTTTGGGTACATCAAGGCGTAGGGCAGACCGACCCAGGCACCGATGTCATGTGCGGCAAGGTTATAATAGGTCAGACCGACCCGTGCGATAAGATCGTGGACGCGGCGTGCAACCGTTCCTGTATCATAGCCATCGAGCGGTTTATCGGAATCCCCTTGGCCGGGAAGGTCAATAGCGACGACACGGAACCGGTCTGCCAAGAGAGGCATGACCCTACGCCACGTAAACCAGCTTTGTGGATAACCCGAAAGAAGAACGAGTGGTTCCGCGTCTTGCGGTCCGCACGTTACATAGTGCAGCCGCAATCCATCAACGGTCTCGAAAGCATGCTTGAACGGGGCAGTGTTGAGGTGTTCGATCATAATTCGTCCTGTTCTCAGTCTAATATCTTGAGAGACATGCCTATCAACGCGTCATGGTCGCCCGGATCGTGAAGCTTACCCACGGCACGAAAACCTTGGAGTAGGCTAAGAAGAAGATCGGCACTGGCCTCGATCGGCAGCTCGGCACGGATTGATCCGTCCTGCAGACCCTCCCGCAGCATGGTGATCAGCGCTGATCGGTTGCTGGCCACTGTATCACTGAGTCTCTCATGAAGGGCTCCGTCCAGCGTCGTGGCTTCGATCAGGCTTGCTAGAACGAGACAACCTTGCCGCCCTTCGAAGCCGGAAGCTGATTCCAGATAGAAGCGGAGACTCTCGGCAATGCGTTCACGTCCGGTGCTCGCCTTCAAAATCCGAGCTGCAAGATCTTGCCGTCTTTGCTTCACATAATGCGTGAACGCCGCTTCGAACACGCCCCGCTTGTCAGTAAATGCTTTGTAAAGGCTGCCTGCGGTGAGCCCGGTAGCGGTTTTAAGACGATCGATCGAGGCGCCAGCATATCCATGCTCACGAAATACCGGCACGGTACGTGCAATAACCGTTTCCATATCGAAGGCACGCGGCCGGCCCATTGTGGGGCTGGAGGGAGATGAGGCCATATTGTCCATAAGTCCAATATAGGAAACGATCGTTCTCTATGTCAACAATCAATGGGTAGTAGGGTGTTTTCCGGAATAATCAGCGTGATGTTCCGGGCATCACGATAGGCGTGCAATCACACATAATGCTGCGGGAAAATGTCGCAAGCTGCCCTGTCTGGTCGTGAGGCTGTCACGCATTCTGGATAAATACGGTAGGGTTGGAGATGTGTTGAACCCGCGTTGTCGCAGCTTTCTGACAGGGTAAAATGATGGCTATCGACCAATATCTTCCTGTAGGCGGACCTACCACTCTCCTTCCCCTGATCTGCCAGCCTGCTCAGTGATGCAGGAGCAGACAGGCGGCAGTCGCCCTCATTTCGGTCATAAACAGGGGCGTTTAAGTTTTTGGAAAGCAGACATGATCGATCAAGTGCGTACGAGTGTTTTGTAGTCAGATTCTGTAATGCCCATTGCCATGTAGGCGCGCTTGGTCTGGGCTTCCCTGATCGTGTCCAGCGACAGTCCGTTTGCGAGCATGTCGTCAATTAGGTCGATATGCAGAGCTGCCAGAAGAGCGTGGGCGTTATAAAGGGCCGCACCCTCCGGCGGCGAGCCCGTCCCTTCCTCGATGAACCTCGCGGTCACCCCAAGCATCCAGCGATAATGCGGCGATTGCAGAATGCCCGGACCGAATTCGAGCGTCCGGATCAGGTGGCGGTTGTCGAGCTTGAACGTCAAGATCAGGTCAAGAAACGCTGCAAGACGCTGTTGCGGTAAGGTATCTTGCCGGAAAGGAGCTGCACCACTCTCCACGCTTGCCCGTAGAGCTTCGATCTTTGTGGCCCAGAGAGCGTCGAGCAATCCCGCGCGACTACCGAACGCGCGGAACAATGTTCCCTTCCCGACACTGCATGCCGCCGCAATGGCATCCATGGTCACACGTTCAGGCCCATCAGCCTGTGCAAAAAGGATATCGGCGGCCTCAAGCATGCGGATCGTGGCGGTCGGCGGCCGTCCACGACGAACTACTTGATTTTCGGACTTTTGGTCCGATATATAATGTAAATCTGGACTCATGGTCCGGAAATCATATCAAGGAAGCACCATGTCACCAACATCCGAACTGCCAGACTGGCTCGAAAATGCACTAGACGCACTTCGCGCAGGTGATATCGCGGGCTGGATGGCGATCTACGCAGCCGACGCATGCCATGAATTTCCGTTCGCGCCCGAGGGCGCCCCGCGTAAGCTGATCGGACGGGACGCCATTGCGGCCTATATGACCCATCTGCCATCTATAATCCGGTTCGGCGCGCTGAGCGACATTCGCGTCCGTAGCGCTGGCAACGAACTGATTGTTGAGGCAACGGGCCATCATGAACGCGTTGTCGACGATAGCACAAAGAGCTTGTCCTACGTCTGGTTCATCGAAAGGCGTGACGCGAAGGTCACTCGGATACGCGACTATATGAACCCGCTTCAGCTTGCAGCGATTGTCTCAGACTGAATGACACAAGCTGGCATGGCGTCCCCAGAAGACTAACTGTCGGAACGGACGGCTTGAATGGGGCTGCTCTCGCCTACATCTCGGACAATCCGAAATACAGACAACTGATCTTAAAGCGGATGACGCTGCCCAATCTTGCCTGGGTCATTTTTATTTTCTCAGGCGAGTATCCATGCACGACGGGTTCAGTTCGATCCGAACTGGCGTTTCCTCTGTAAAGGCTGGATGAAGCGAGTGGCGAACAGCAGAACACCATGGAATAATGCGAGCAATCCAAATGCTTCGGCATAAGCCTCTGATGCGACATGGGCCGGAACGGCTATCGCAAGCCGCCACCCAAGGAATGTGGCGCACGCTGTGATCAATGTCGGTCCTCCAATCCTTTGCATGATGTTTAGCGCGGTCGTTGCCATCGGAATATCCGCGCGTGCGATCGAAGCATATCCCGCGCTCATCGCTGGAATACCGACAGCGCCCCCACCTCCGCCACGCAGCAACAATGCTAAGGCGAGCAGGACGACGTTCAGACCGTTATAAGCGAGCAACACTAAAATCAGTGTGCCGACAAAGGACAAAAGAGCCCCGCAACCGGTCAGATCGCGTGCGTCAAACCGCTCACTCAGACGGCCAATGAGCGGATAGACGCACATCATCCCCAGACCCAGGGGGGCCATGAACAGGCCCGTCCGCTCGGGCGAGACACCACAGGCGTGGATCAGCCATACGGGTAGAAGCATCTGACCAGCAAACGACACCCCGTTCGTCAGAAACATGATGATCGCCGACACCGAAAAAGCAGGCGCACGCAGCAGGCGCAGGTCGATCAGCGCGTCATCGCCCTTGCGTCGCGCGGATCTGACATACAGGACGAACAACACGAGGGACGTGCCTAAAGTCGCCTGTCCATAAAGCCGGGCGACATGATCCATGCCGTAAAGAAACGAGACGAGAGCGGGAGCGAGAAATCCTAGCCCTGTCAGGTCAAGTGGACGGGGGCGCTCGTCATGCCGATCGTCAGGGAGAAACAGAACGGCAAGGGCAAAAGCCGCAAGCCCGACCGGCACATTGAGAAGAAAGATCCATCGCCAGGACGCGATGGAGAGAATGGCACCGGCGACGACGGGTCCAAGAAGCGGCGCGAGCAGAACAGGTGCCGTCATTGCGCTCGCGACCCTCGGCATCTGTCGGCCCGCCACACGAGCTACCGTCATCTGAGCCATGGGGGCGAGCAGTCCGCCCGCCATGCCTTGCAGCAGACGGAATACGATCAGGGACGGCGCAGACCACGCTAGTGCGCACAGGCCTGAGGTCAGCGTGAAGGCACCGAAGCACCATAAATAGACTGCCCGCCCCCCGAGGCGGCTTACAAGCCATCCATTCAGGGGCAACGTCAGGGTGAGTGCCAGCAGATAGCCGCTTACCACCCATTGAATGTGTGAAAACGGAGCGTGCAGGGTCGCGACAAGATCGGGAAGCGACACATTGACGATCGTGGCGTCCAGTTGCGCCATGAAAGACCCGACCGCCGCGACGCTCACGATTTTCCAGGTGCCCGGAGGCAGTTGATTCGAACCCTGGGATGGCAACGATGTTCTGGTGTTCATGAACGATCTCGCCGGGAACCGTGAGACGCGCAGACATCCACCATGCGCTTACGCGTCCAGTGCGATCGCGTCGCTTGTCGTCACGTGGCCAAGACGGGGGAAAATCTCCTCGCAGGCAAAGCGCTGCATCTCTTCAGTGAATGTGGACATGACATCCGTGGCGAGCACGACGTTATATCCATGCTCATGAGCCGCCCTGGCGGTAGATTCCACGCCCAGATTGGTCGCGATTCCGCCCAGCACGATGGTCGAGATACCGCGTCGTCGTAATTGAAGATCGAGATCCGTGCCGTAGAAGGCGCCCCATTGCCGCTTCGTGACGCGCAGATCGGTTGGTTCGGCAAGTCCGTCAACCAGTTCTGCCCAGTCCGGCGCGAAGCCTCCGGGTGGTGAAAAGGAGCGATCGACGACCGCATGAACGGCATCCGCGAAATCTGGAGAAAATGCTACATTTACCAGAATGACCGGAGCGCCAGCAGCCCGGAAACGCGCCGTGAGTTCTTTCGATCGCTCAACAATCATAGCACCCGGTGTCGGAGCCAGGGGAAGCCCCGTAATGCCCTTCTGGAGATCGATCAGGACGAGAGCCGTCTTGGTGGCTTGAAGCGAAATCATGGAGAAACATCCCTGTCGGCGTTAGAACCGCCATCCCGAACCGTTGTACGGAACACGCGGAAACGTTAGTAAGTTGAGTAGGCACTCAAGCAGGAGCATTATTTGAGGATGGACTCAAATTCGTCAAGGGGTAAACGGACATCTCTTCAACCGCAGCGCGCGGCTGGGCGTCAGCGCGTTGAGGAATTACTGGAGGCCGCGTCCGGCCTCATGGCGGAACGAGGGTACGAGGCGACGACTATGGCGGAGATCGCCGCGCGCGCCGGGGCGAAGATCGGCTCGCTCTATCGCTTCTTTCCGAACAAGGAGGCTGTAGCGGACGCTCTTGTGCAGCGGCATATCGCCGTTCTGGAAGACGAATACGCGGCACTCGCCAAACGTGCCGCCACACTATCCCCGGACGCTCTGGCAGACGTTCTGATCGAACTGCTTGTCACGCTTCATCCTCGCGTGAAATCCCTGTCTGCGCTGATGGAGGCACGGACTGACAAGATGGAGATCCGTGATCGTGCACGAGGACATGCCATAGTCGGAATTGCGGCAGCGTTGCGTGTCTGTGCGCCAGGGTTGGGTGAGGCGCTGGCGAAAGACATTTCTGCGGTCGTTCTCAACACTATGAAAGTGCTGCGCAGCATGCTGGCGAAGGACGCCCCCACGACGCAAGGCGCGCCTGACGAATTGCGGCGAATGCACCGTCTCTATCTAACGGACCGGCTGCAGCCGTTTCGGCTTACTCTAGACGGCATAACGGACCCAGAGCCATAATTTCGCGGATTGGTGCAGCCAGGGTTTCAAACGCCAATTTCATCGCATCCCAAGTGAGGAGGCTAAATGGATGCGAGAAAATCGGGGAGAACTAACACAGTTTTGACGCGAAAATCTCGTGCCCGGCAATGGCCAATTGCTTAGCAGGTAGGCGGCAGTCGCCTACAAGTCAGACATCGAAGTGGCGGTGGTGGCTGCCCGAAAGCCGACGTTTCTAGCTGAACTTCGATGACCGCGTCGGGACAATGCCGCCCTTCCGGCACTGTTGTCGGACCTCTGAGGCGGCGTCGGCAGTGTAATAGTCCATGTCGTGCCCCTCGCTGACTTGCGCGGAGCGCCTATGATCACGACGATCATGGGCGACTACGCGGAATTCCCTCAACAAAAAGAATAGCATCTGCGGGTTCTATAGGTGGCTGTTCCGTATGAGTGTTTGAACGCGCGTTATCGATTGGATGACGCGCTTGGAACTCACAGCCCGAGGTCGCTCAACGAAGGATGATCGTCCGGGCGACGACCGAGAGGCCAATGGAACAGGCGCTCCGACTCCTTAATCGGCATTTCATTGATGCTGGCGTGGCGGTTCGACATCAGCCCGTCTTCGGCGAAATGCCAATTCTCGTTGCCATAGGCGCGGAACCACTGCCCGCCATCATCGCGATATTCATAGGCATAGCGGACGGCGATCCGGTTGCCGGTGAAAGCCCACAATTCCTTGATGAGCCGATATTCATGTTCTCTGTTCCACTTGCGCTCCAAGAAGCCTTGAGCCTGTTCCCGATTGGTCGCGAATTCGACCCGATTACGCCAGCGTGTATCGAGCGTGTAAGCGAGGGCGACCTTGGCGGCGTCGCAGCTGTTCCAGCCATCTTCGGCGAGGCGAACCTTTTCGACCGCGGTTTCGTGAGTGAAGGGGGGCAGCGGAGGACGAGACATTTTATTTACTTTCGTGATGAGTGATGTTGATAAGGGCCAGCCCTACAAAACCACAGCGGGGCCTGCTGGTCCGTTAGAAGGGCTTGGCCGGGAGATATTTGCCATCGAGTGTAATGACGCACCGATGCCCACCTTCGGGGTCTTCCTGCTTCTCAAGCTTGAGCTTAAAGTTAATGGCGCTGATGATGCCGTCACCGAAATCCTCGTGGACGAGCGATTTCAAGGTTGTGGCATAGACCTGAATCATTTCGTAGAAGCGATATATTGTCGGGTCGGTGGGCACCCCATGTGGGAAACTACCCCGGATGGGGATTGCCTGTAGAAGCCCGACTTCGCTGGCAGCGAGGCCCAACGTCTCACCGACAGCCTCAGCCGCGCTCGCCGGGAGCGGGTGCTGCCCGAGCAGCGCGGCGGTAACGAACTCCCTCGAAAGTCCGCTGTTTGCAGCGATAGCTGCCCAACTAAGCTGCCTTTCGGCTTTCGCCTGAATGACGGTTTCGGTCAGCGTCTTACGGGCCGTCTGGGTCACTTGTATTTGGGCCATTAGTCTACCCTTCATTGGGGCGGTATAAAATCGCTCAGGATCGATGGGAGCAGGAAGCGAAGGGGATGTCAGTCGCGTGGGCCTCGGGAACAACCCAGCTATCGGAGCAGGTAATGAACAGCGTATCTGGTCCGTGCTTCGCTGCCAGCCCTTGGAAAAGCGGGATACGGCCGGGATATTCTCCCTCCCTGAATTTTTTGAATTCTTCGATTAGCCTTTGCACCCTGTCGATCTCCGTAGTCGATGAGGGGAGTATCGACTTCTCGATTATAACTGTCCAAGACGGATAACAGATAGTTTCCATAAGCAGGCGTTATACGGATGCTCCTTCGTCATCTTCGCTACCTCTCCGCCGTGGTCGAGCACGCTAGTTTCACACGTGCCGCCCAGTCGCTGCACGTTTCTCAGCCGGCGCTATCGCAGCAGATTCGTCAGTTGGAGGAACAGCTGGGCGTGCAACTTCTAGACCGTTCGGGGAAAGCTGTTCGCGCAACGGATGCAGGCGCAACTTATTTGAGCCATGTGCATCGCGCCTTTCGCGAATTAGATGCTGCGGGTCGTGCCGCCCGTGACGTGAGCGACCTAAGCTCCGGTGTACTTCGGCTCGGATTCACTCCCAGTTTCGGCGGCTATCTGATTGCACCACTCGCGCGCCGCTTCCGAGAGCAATATCCGGGGATCAGCCTCGAATTGAAGGCAATGTCACAGGACGAAATTGAAACCGACCTTGCTGATGACAATCTCGATTGTGCCATCGCGTTTGGGACACCCAGCGTTACCGGCATCGTTGCGCATCCACTTCACTCCGAGCGACTATCGTTAATCGGCCGATATGATCATCCGGTGATGAACAATGAGACTATCGACATTGAATGTATCGAGCGGGAGGAGATGGTTCTGCTGGGTAAATCTTTCGCCACTCGCCAAACTATCGACAGGCATTTCAAGCGGCATGGGATCAGGCCGAACATTGTCATTGAGACGAGCTCGATGACGACCATGATCGAACTTGTAAGATCGAGTTCGCTGGTGGCGGTCCTCCCCGAGGCGATCGTCCACGAACGGGACGATTTGCAATCCCGGCCATTATTTCCTGCGATAAATGAGCGACGCGTGGTCTTGCTACAACGAGATGGGGCCTATCGCTCCGCAGCCGCGGGTGCGTTCATAGCGACGCTCGATCTCTTTGCTCAGGATCTGAACGCAGCGTCGATAAGATAGCTCACTCGCGCGCCAGAAGGCTGTTTTCGGTTACCGCTTTCCGATAGCAGACGTTCCGATTGCCCTCCTTTTGAGACAGCTCCCCTCCTCCTGTCATCAAACAGGAGGATCAGAAATGACCGATACAGAGATCAGTGGGCGGCGCGTGTTGGAGATCACGATATATGGCGTCGTGCTGCACGTTCTGCTCGATAACGTGGATGCCGTGATGGAGGCGGAGCCTGAGGAAGACATGCCAGAGAGTCTGTTAACTCTGCTGTCTCTTCGGAACCAGCCATTCATGATTCATGCGGTGCTGAACAATTATATCCTGAGCAAACTCGGAAAAGAGTTTGGAGCGCCGGTAAGCGCGGACGAGATCCTCTCGATCGCAGAAGAAAACGATCCGTATTTCGGCACGCTGCTTGCCGCCGCTGCGGGTTCAGACATCATCACGCATCCTGATCCGTCCGCTACACCCTACGCGAACGCGCGGGTCTCAGGCGTGAAGCTGGAGGCGCCGTCACAACCGCACGAATGATGTGACGAGTTAATTTTCGACGTGCGTAAATCCTGTGGATTTATGGACAGCCATGTTCACGGACACTCGCGTCCTGATGGACAGCCCTTCCGGCTGACCACAGGCGCGGCTCTGCCCACAAGTCCACAGGTTCAACACCAACAAGCATCTCTCTATTTTTGAATAAAATCGGTCGAACCGATTACGCTTCTTATCGAAAGTCCCGCGCCTTCAGCAGCTCTGACCCCTGAAGCAATGGCGTGCGGTCTTCCAGACTGAGCACAACGACATGGATCACCTCGCCCTCCTTCTGGAGCCTGCCCTTACAGGCCAGAAGACGGGACGCGAGAAGAGGAAGCCGGTGCTTCTCCTGCACGTCTTTCCAGACAATCAGATTGGCCGTGCCGGTTTCATCTTCGATCGTGATGAACATGGTGCCGTTCGCCGTTCCCGGCCTCTGCCGCATCAGGACAAGACCCGTAAGCTGGATCCGGCGCCCATCCCGTAGATAAGGAAGATCCCCGCAACGAATAATCCCTTCTTTTCGCAGTCCCTCCCTCAGAAACGCGACGGGATGACCTGTCAGACTGAGGCCAGTGGCCCGGTAATCCTCATGCACCGAGGCCCGCTCTGACATCTGCGGCAGGACAATCTCCGGCTCGATCACCTCCGGTAGTGGAAAGTTCCGACCCCGATCCGCCGCTTCAAACAACGGCAGGGCCGTGTCCGCAAGCCCTTTGATTGACCAGAGCGCAGCACGGCGCATCTGTCCAAACACCCGGAAGGCGTCTGCTTCCGCCAGACACTCCAGGGCCGAGACCGGCACGTCCGCACGCCGCCAGACGTCATCAATACTCTCATAATCCGGCATTCTGGACGCGATCAGGGCGGCACCATGGCCGTTCGCCAACCCGCGCACCATCCTGAACCCGAGGCGGACCGCCGCGTGCCGTCCGTTTCGGCCGCGCTCCAGTGTGCAATCCCATCGTGAAGCATTGATACAGATCGGCCGGACCTCGACGCCATGGCGTTGCGCGTCCTGAACAATCTGGGACGGCGCATAAAACCCCATGGGCTGACTGTTCAGCAGGGCTACACAGAACACATCCGGGTGATGGCATTTCATCCAGGCCGAGGCGTAGGCGGTCAGGGCAAACGAGGCGGCATGGCTTTCCGGAAAGCCATAGCTGCCAAAACCTTCCAGCTGCGCGAAGGTCTGCTCAGCAAAGGCCTGCTCATACCCATTGGCTAGCATCCCGTTCACCAACTTGTCGCGGAACGGCGAAACCCCGCCTGTCGCTTTGAACGTCGCCATCGCACGGCGGAGCTGGTCCGCCTCGCCTGGCGTAAAGCCCGCGCAGTGGATTGCCACCTGCATCGCTTGCTCCTGAAAAAGCGGCACGCCCAAAGTTTTCCCAAGGATCCCGCGCAGGGTCTCGGACGGATAGGTGACAGGCTCCAGTTTCTCTCTCCTGCGGAGATAGGGATGAACCATATCTCCTTGGATTGGCCCGGGCCGGACAATCGCGACCTGTATCACCAGATCATAGAAGGTTCTGGGCTTCATGCGGGGCAGCATGGACATCTGTGCCCGGCTTTCAATCTGGAATGTCCCGAGCGTGTCGGCTTTCTGGATCATGCGATAGGTCTGCGGATCCTCGGCCGGGATCGAAGCCAAGTCCATGCGGGTCTGATACACGGTGTGCAGCAACTCGAACCCGCGACGCAGACAGCCGAGCATTCCCAGGCCCAGAACGTCCACCTTCATGAAGCGCAAAACGTCGATATCGTCCTTGTCCCAGACGATGATCTGCCTTCCGTCCATAGCCGTCGGCATCAAGGGAACAAGCTGGTCCAGGCGATCCTCGGTCAGCACAAATCCGCCCGGATGCGTCCCAAGCTGGCGCGGAAAGCCGAGAAGCTGGCGGGCGAGGTGAAAGGTGAGGCTGAGGCGACGATCCTTCAGGTTCAGACCAAGATCAGCCGCGCGTGCCTTACACAGATCCTGATCCGCGAGAGAGGAGGCGATGTGTTTGGATAGCTGACCCGTCAGATCCTCTGGCAGGCCCAGCACCTTGCCGACCTCACGCAACGCGCCCTTGGGCTGATAACGCTGCACGGTGGCACACAGGGCCGCGCGGTGACGGCCATAGTGACGATAGATCCACTGGATCACTTCTTCGCGGCGGTCGCTCTCGAAATCGACGTCGATGTCGGGCGGTTCCTGCCGTTCGGCCGAGATGAAGCGATCGAACAGCAGACCCGAGCGAACCGGATCAATACTCGTGATGCCCAGGACATAGCAGACGGCCGAGTTCGCGGCGGATCCGCGCCCCTGACAGACAATCCCGAGTGAGCGGGCATGACGCACGATCGTATTCACAGTCAGGAAATATGGCGCGTAGGACAGAGAACCGATCAGCCTCAGCTCATAGGCGATCTGCGCCTCGACCTCAGGGGGCGTCCCGACCGGATAGCGACGCGGCAGTGCGGCCTCAACCAGACGTGTCAGTGTGTCCTGCGCGCTTTCGCCCGGTCTCTCGGTTTCGGTCGGATACTGATAGGTGAGATCATCCAGACTGAAGGTACAGGCCTCGGCAATCCGTCGTGTGTTGGCCAGGGCATCTGGAAAAGCGGCGAACAGGCGTATCTGCTCTTCCGGGGCTTTCAAATGACGATCGGCGTGAATGTGACGGCGGATGCCAAGAGCATTGACGGTGCAGCCTTTCCGGATGGCTGTGACCACGTCCTGAAGGACGTGCCGGCGCGCATCGTGGTAAAGAACATCTCCCGTCGCCACGCAGGCCAGTCCCAGGACTTCGCAGAGAGTCGCAAGCGCATGAAGCCGCGCCACATCTCCCGGCTGCCGGAGCATCGTCAGCGCGAGAAACCGGGTTCCTTCTTCGTTTGCCCTGTGTCCGGGCAGATCCAGCAAGCTCTGAACGTGCCCGGGAAGTGCTGCCAGATCCTCGGGCGGCAACAGGATCAGGAGGAGATCCGATGCCGCGCCGACGAGATCTTCCCATCCCAGAAGGAACACCTCCCGCTCGCCCCGATGATGGCCAAGGGTCAGGAGCTGGCAGAGACCTGCCCAGCCCGCCCGGTTGCGGGGATAGGCCAGGAGCGCACTGCCATCGCGCAAAGAAAGGCGGCATCCGGGCAAAAGGCGCAGACCGGCCTCCCGCGCCGCCAGATGCGCGCGGATCACTCCGGCCACAGTGTTCCAGTCGGTCAGACCGATCGTATCATAGCCCAGGGCTTTCGCCTGGAACATCAGCTCATCCGGCTGGCTGCCCGAGCGCAGGAACGAAAACGAGGACGTCACCTGCAATTCGACGTAAGGCGTGCTCATGGCCTAGCGGCGGTGGGGATGGGGGTGCCGGCTGCTATCAGGCGCGTTGCTGGTGGGCGCGCGCATGACCACGAAGCCGGAGCGTTCGAGATAAGCGACCAGACGTTCGGCTACGAGACGCGCCATCAGCTCGGCGGCGTCATGCGTCCGCCTGCGTCCGTCATAGCACAACGCGTGCATCAGGACTTCGGCCACGTCCGAAGTGCTGGCCGGGATCAGGTCATCGCGGGGGTCCATCAGAAGACCCCCTGTAGAAACCAGTCACCTGAACCGGACCAGGCGTGGGAGCCGTCCCCTTTGCGAAACAGCCACAGGCGCAGGCCGGTCGTGGTCTCGACCTGCCAGTAGTCGCGGATCGCGCCATAGTTTTCGGCCGTGTGCCACCATTCCCCCAGCAGACGCTCAGGGCCATCGGCCACAGCAATGCGATGCGTCTGTCGCTTCAGGACGAACTGGCGGGGCGCACCGTCCGGAAGCAGGGCAGTCACCTGCACCCGGACGGGCAGATCGAACAGAATGTTCGGCCGCGCCCAGAGCATCTGGCCCGCGAAAGGCGGTTTTGCCATGTCGCCTGGAGAAACGCGAGACTGCCCGTGTTCTGGCCAGGCGGAAAACCGGGGCGCGAGCTGGTGAACCGCAACAACGCCAGGACGGTTCAGTAGCCGGTCGATCAGAGTGGCCGGGAGAGCGTGCTCCGAGGATGCCCTGACGTCCGGCAGGACTGACCGCTCAGGTCCCGCTTCCAGCGGTTCGTTCGCGCTGACAGTGAGGATAACGGTTTCAATTCCGAACTCTGGCGCGATCTGCGGGATCTGGTCTCCCAGCAGGCGTGTCAGACGCGTAATGTCAGCCGTGGGATCGGATGTTCCCACGCGGACGGCCTGGATGGACCCGTCCACGCGCACACAGAGAAAGTCGAGCTGCCGCGCCCCCTCCCCGCGCGCCATCAGCTTTTCGCAGACAACCGGCACAAGGGCTGCAATCACCGTGGCAATGGCCTCCGGTGTGCTGATCGGCTCGACCAGAGACCGGGTCAGGGAAATCCGGTCCGCAGGTTGAAACACGCTGAGCGGGCTGGCCTGCCGTCCAAGAGCCCCATCGAGACAGGTCAGGAGGTCTGCGCCAAAGCGTTTGGCCAGAGGCGCGCGTGGGAGATCTGCAAGGGCGCCAATGGTGGTCAGGCCGAGCCGGGTGAGGCTGGAGAGTGTCTTTTCTGGCAAAGGAAGCGCTGAACAGGGTAACGGGTGCAAGGCCTCTTTCTGCTGCCCGGAAGGCACGAGACAGATCCGGTCGATCCCCGAGCGGGCCAGGGCGCGTGAGGCAGCGGCCGTATCGCTCAGCGCCACAGAGCAGGAATGCCCCCTCGCCTGCATGCGTTCCCTGACGAGATCCAGCATGGCCGTCTCACCCCCGTAAAGGTGGGCGCATCCGGTGGTATCGCTGTAGAGACCGTCCGGAGCATCGAACGCGGGCAGCGGCGACAGCCAGATCAGCCAGGAGCACAGATCGGTCAGCGCGACCCTCTGTGCGTCGGCGTCCTCTTCTGCGGTCAGAACATCCGGCACCAGGGAGCGGGCCTGTGCCAGCGGCATTCCGGGTGCCAGTCCGACAGCGAGCGCAGCCGGACTAACACCGGTGACGGTGTGACGGTTATGTGCCAGCGCGTGCACAACGAGCGGCCTGTCGGTCGGGAAGTCTTCCGGGCGGGAGAGCTGGAGGCGCTCGGTGCGCCAGAAGGGCATCCAGAGAGCAAGAAAGCGGCGCATGATCGGTGCAGTCGAGGATCCAGTGAGCAGGTCGGCCTCCCCTCATCCGCAGCAGCGCGGCAGAAAGGCGTCGGGAACCGGGAAGCGGCATGGCCAGTCCCGGAAAAAATCGTGGCGCTGAGGAATGAGAAAGGATCCGCCAGCGCGTGGCGCACGCGCAGGGATCTTTCCCGGGAGCGCGCGCGAGCGGTGCAAAGCGCAGGAAGAAGCCTGTGTTGCCACTCGCTTCCACTGCCAGATTGAGGCGACGGATTTCCTTAAGGGTTGGGACGTGGCTGCCAGTGATGACGGCCAGTGCGCGCTCTGGTCCGCGCAACACGTCTTCGGCGACAGCGAGCAGACTGGCGGTGTCTGTTTCAATGCAGACCAGAGTATCTGGTGACAGACCGGACTGGTGCAGCCCCCAGGCATTCAGTTCGGCCGGTGTATCGCTGATCCAGAAGATAGGCCCCCTGCCCTCTTTCAGGATGGGCAGCAGCATGGCGAGACTGGCCCCGATCTCCAGAGGATCAGAAATCAGGAAGTCATGCAGGCTGCCGGTCCTGAGGCCGCCGCCGAGATGGGTATCGACGGCAGAATGCCCTGTGGCGAGTGTGTCACTATGGGAATGGGACAGGTCTCGACGCTCCAGGCGTCGGACCTGCTCGCGCAGTCGCGCCAGGGCGTCCGTTGTCATTTATGTTCTCCTTAACGAGAACATAAAGAGAACAGAGATTTTATGATTGCAAGTATTTTCCGAATCACCCGGTAAAACAAGTTATCGGGTTTTAACAAAAACCGGATAAATCACCAAACCGGATTATTCTTTTTATACAGCTTCCAAGGGGCTTCTATGACAACGCCTTGGGTAACGCCTCGCCTAGTTGCTTCCTTAGCGATTTCGTCGGAGACGTCGGGAAATACCTTAGCGTAGTTGTCCTGTTCGAGGACTGGGTAGGCGGCCTCTACGTTTCGCTGGTTCTCTAGCTACGAAACGATGATTCGCAGCTACGCGATCAACTCGTTCGACATCGGCGGCGGAGGCGACTTTTCCGCGCGATCTGAGCTTTCTAAATTACCCGATAAACAGTATTACCGGGTTTTATAAAAAACCGGATAAACCGTTAAACCGGATTATTCTCTTTATACAGCTTCCATGCGTCTTCTATGACAACACCTTGGGTAACGCCTCGCCTAGTTGCTTCCTTAGCGATTTCGTCAGAGACGTTGGGAAATACCTTAGCGTGTAGTTGTCCTGTTCGAGGACTGGGTAGGCGGCCTCTACGTTTCGCTGGTTCTCTAGCTACGAAACCATGATCCGCAGCTACGCGATCAACTCGTTCGACATCGGCGGCGGAGGCGACTTTTTCGCGCGATCTGAGCTTTCCCACATCAATCGCAAAAGGCTTTTTTTCGGTCATTCTGCCGCTCCTGTAAGGCGTCGGTACACAGCTTGTGCAAAGCCATCGGCGTTTTCGATAGCTGCCACAATGTTACCTTGTGGCGGGATCGAGTGAAGATCTCCACCGAATTCGAAAAGAGCGGAAAATGCAGCACGCTCCATTAAAGGCGGCGTAATCACGTCCACGCCCGAGTCCCTTAGTGAGGCTTCAATGCCTGAATGCTGTTTGGAACGAATTGCCCGTGTCATTGTAAAAACAACTGAGTGAGGAATCTTGCGCCCTAAAGATTCTTCTTCCTCCGCTACTAGGGCAAGGGCTCTTGCTCCTATCGTAGCGTCTAAGGTTGTCGCTCGCATGGGTGTTAAGACTAAATCTGCTTGAGAGATTGCGCGCGAAACCAATCTCGAGGCGACGCCTTCCAAATCGACAATGACAATTTTTCCATCAGCATCATGCCTTTTGATCGTCTTTATAATGTCGCTTTCAGAGACCCTGGTTATCAGGCTGATTCTGGGTGGCTTGGGCGCGCGGTCAGCCCATAAAGTCAGCGCTTCGTTCGGGTCGCAGTCTAACAGAGTTACCTCTGCACCGTAGTGCGCAAGCTGGGTTCCCAAGATAACAGCAGTAGTCGATTTCCCAGCGCCGCCTTTGGGGGACGCGATAGCAATCACAGGCATTATGTTCTCCGCTCAAAGACGCTGTGCTGATTTACGTTCGTAGTCTTGCTCCAGATTTTAGTAAACCGGATAAATGTTAAAATCAGATAAGAAAAAATATCCGGTAATTTAGATAACCCGATAAAATATTACAGGAACGCACTCTACTCCTCTCAATTCACTCAACAAATGGCGGATTGAGAGGTGAGATCAAGCCTGTAAACCGTATAAATAAAAATATCAGGTAATATAAAAAACCGGATAATTAAAAAAACCAGATAACGGAAAAGGGAAATGGCTGGCCGGGAGCTGCCCATCCCGCAACAGGTGGGTCAACGCGTGTCCTCGCCATACTCGCCGGCTAGGCCGTCTGCGCGTGGCTGCGGGCCGCGTTGATCCTGCCGCTGCGCGGCACTGTTGCAGTCTGAACAGCCCCCAGCCGGACGCGACGATGTTCAAAAACCAGAAATGGATCGAGCATCATGCGCCGTCATTACCTTCCTTACGTCCCAACACCACGCGGTCGGCCGCCCATGCGGTGGACCGATACGCAGGAGCCTGTGTCCTGCCGCAAGTGCAATGAGCACTGGGCTGGCGGTGATCCGGCCCTGACCATTTCCTGCACGGGCTGCAACGCTCCAGCACATGAGCCCTGCCGTCGCAGCGCGGGTGGCAATGAACGGGTGTGTGCGTGCCGGGATGAGGCGGCGACCCAGCTTGGACTCCTCTCACGCTGCGAAGGCCTGAGCTGGGACAACCGGCACGTCAAGCCGCTTCTCCTGCGGGACGCTCCGATCGCCAGTGCCCTGATGTGCCGCTCTGTCCGGACAGGTGCCCCGGTGAGCAGGTTCGTATCATGACGCCGGATCTCACGTCGTATGACAGTATCATCGTGGCCGTCTCGGGCGGCAAAGACGGCCTCGCCTGCCTTCTCGCCCTCCTTGAAGCCGGTGCCCCCAAGGACCGCCTGGAACTGTGGCACCACGAGGTGGACGGGCAGGGGCCGTCCTTCATGGACTGGCCCTCCACAAGCCCCTATGTGAGCGCCCTGGCGCGGGACTTCGGCCTGCCGCTCTATCGCTCCTGGCGCGAGGGCGGCTTCGAGCGGGAGATGCTCCGCAAGGACGCACCGACAGCCCCTGTTCTTTTCGAAAGCCCTGAGGGTCTGATCCGCGCAGGCGGGCAAGGGCCGAACGGGACGCGCCTGCGGTTTCCCCAGGTCTCCGCCAGCCTGACGACACGCTGGTGCTCCGGTGTCACCAAGATTGACGTCGCCGACCGCGCCCTGCGCGGCCAGGACCGCTTCCTGAACCGCCGCACCCTGTTCGTAACGAGCGAGCGTGCCGAGGAAAGCCCAAACCGTGCCCGTTATGCCGCTTTTGAGACGCACCGCACGGATACGCGGCACGGCACGCGACGTCGCCGTCACGTCGATCACTGGCGGCCGGTCCATCAGTGGAGCGAGGCGCAGGTCTGGCACAGCCTGAAACGCTGGAAGGTGATGCCTGCGCTGCCATACCGCATCGGCTTCTCCAGATTGTCCTGTGCCACCTGTATTTTTGGCGATGCGCGGCAGTTTGCAACGATCCGCTGGCTCGATCCGGCCCGCGCGTGCCTCTCGGCGCGTCCGATCCCGACTGTCTTCACACCAGCCTGGGAGATCCCGGCTGGAGCGTTCGGGCGGGGCGGGGGAGCAACCTGAAAAAAAAGAAGAAAAAACAGAAGGTTGGAAAAAGGAAAAGAGGGGAGGGGGGCAGCCCAGCCCAGCCCGCCCTGCAAGAGGTGGGTCCGTCCGTGTCCTCGCTGCGCTGCGGGCCGGGCGGTCCCGACGCTGCGCGTCGCTCTGGCAGGTCGCACTGTCCTGCGCTCGCCGGAGAGGGTCAGGAAAGGAAATAAAGACAATGTCAGACACCCTCGAACGCCCCGCACAGGCGCACGCCTTCGATCTGAAACAGGCCCACGACGAGGGCTGGACGATCCTCGAAGGCTGCGGACCCGACAATGACGAGACGCATCTGGTGGGTCTGCATTGCAGCGATCCGCAGGCCTGGTGGCGCGTGGCGAGGCAGGCAGGCGAGGGTTCGGCCTACCACCACGAGGCGCTGTCCCGCCTGTCCGAGAACGAGCGCGAGCAGATCCGCCTACGCTTTGGTCCCCTCTGACCCCGCGCTGATCCGGGAGGCCTGACGCCTCTCTCCCCAAACTGATCCTGTTTTCCGGCCCCCCGGTCTGCCTCCGCGCAGCACCGGGCGCTGCCGCTTGTCCGGAGTTTTTCCATGTCCATGTCCCAACTGAGCTTTTTCGATACCTCAGCACTCGGCGGCAGCCAGTCCAATCTCTACTGGGGTGATCTTCCCGGAGACCGCGCCATTGAGGAAGCCGCCGCTGCGGTTCGACAGGCGACACAGGCCCCGGCTCCGATCCCCGCCGTCCTGCCGAAGGTGGATTTCGTCCTGAGCGGAACGCGTGGCCTCGCTCAGGGCTGGAAAGAGCGCGCCCGCGACAATCTGGCAGCGATCCGCCTTCTGGCCACACTGGAAGCGGAAGACCGCAACGCCAGCGCGGAAGAGCAGGCCGTGCTCGCCCGTTTCACAGGGTTCGGGGCCGGAGAGCTGGCCAACAGCCTGTTCCCGCGTGCCGGAGAGACCTTCCGTGCCGGTTGGGAGGAGATCGGCAGCCAGCTTGAGGCCCTGACCAGCCAGCAGGAACGGGCCGGTCTGGCACGGGCCACGCAGTACGCCCACTACACGCCCGAGCTGATCGTTCATGCGATGTGGGATCTGGTGGCCCAGATGGGGTTCCGGGGCGGCCGTGCGCTCGAACCGGGCTGTGGCACCGGACTTTTTATGGCAAGCGTGCCCCCGAAGCTGGCGCCGAAAACCGCCTGGACTGCGATCGAGAACGACCCGCTGACGGCCCGCATTACGCGCAAGCTGTTTCCGAACCAGTGGGTCCGCGCCGAAGATTTCACGACAGCTAAGCTGGCGGAACGCTACGATCTGGTGATCGGCAATCCGCCGTTCAGCAACCGCACGGTGCGCGGCACGGACGAGCTGGGACGCCTTGGCCTGTCCCTGCATGATTATTTCATCGCCCGGTCCATCTCCCGTCTGCGTCCCGGAGCCGTGGCGATGTTCGTGACGTCGCGGTGGACGATGGACAAGTCCGATGCCGGCGCACGGCGGACGATCTTCGAGACGGCCGATTTCGTGGGCGGCGCACGTCTGCCAGCCGGGGCCATGCGCGACGATGCCGGAACCGATGTTGTGGTGGACGTGCTCGTGTTCCGCCGTCGCGCACCGGGAGAGGATGCAGGCGATGCGACGTGGCTGGACGTGGCGGCGCTGGAGGACACCGATCAGGGCGAAGGCCCGCTGCGGATCAACCGCTATTTCGCGGAGAACGGCCAGCAGGTTCTTGGTCGGCACGACTGGACGAGCGGTCAGTTCGGCCCGGAATACACCTGCAAGGCCAACCCACTCCAGATGCTGGACGAGGCCCTGCCGCTCGCCCTGAGCCGTCTCTCTTCGCTCGCCCGCTTTCCGACCCCGCAGACGCTCGATGTTGCAACGGTGCAGGACAATCACGCCGCCGAGGTTGGAACGGCCGCAGACGGTGCCCTGCTGAAAGAGGGCAGTTATCTGCTGCACAAAGGCGCGCTGCACCAGATCATCGACGGCGAAACCGTGCTGGTGAAGGTGAAGAAAGGCGAGCAAAAGGAAGGGATCTTCCAAAAGCACGCGGCCATCATCAAGGGTCTGATTCCGGTGAGGGACGCGGCCCGTCTGGTGTTGCGCGCCCAGGTGGAGAACCTGCCCTACAGCGCGCATCAGGCGGATCTCAAGCGTGCGTATCAGGCGTTCAGCCGTCAGTTCGGGGCGATCAATCTGACGAACACCACGACACGGGTGGATGAGGAGACGGGAGAGGAGAAATCCACACAGCGTCGTCCGAACCTTCAGCCGTTCTACGACGATCCGGATGTGTGGCTGGTCAGCTCGATCGAGGAGTATGACGAGAAAAGCCAGACCGGCCGTCCGGGACCGATCTTCAGCGAGCGCGTCATTCAGGCCCCGTCCGAGCCCGAGGTTCACGGCGCTCATGACGCGCTGGCGGTCTCCCTGCATGAGACGGGTGGCGTGGATGTCGAGCGCATGGCGGAGCTTCTGGGCCGTCCCGGTGAAGAAGTGCTCGCCGAACTCGGCTCCTCGGTCTATCTCGACCCGATCCGCAGCACGGGCGGCCGTGAGGTCTGGGTGACGGCAGACGAAGCCCTGTCAGGCGCGGTCCGCACCAAGCTGGCGCAGGCCCGGGAGGCTGCCGAGCGCGACCGACGCTATCTGCGCAATGTCGCGGCCCTTGAGGAGGTCCAGCCCGAAGACCTGCGCCCGTCCGACATTACGGCCCGTCTGGGAGCCCCATGGATACCGGTGCCGGATGTTGAGGCCTTTGTTGCAGAGGTCATGGGGGTTCGCACGACCATTCACCACACGCTGGAGGTGGCGACCTGGAGCGTGGACAAGAGCGGGTTTTCCGGCAAGGCCGAGACCACCTCGGTCTGGGGAACACAGCGCCGTCATGCCGGAGATCTGCTGGACGATGCGCTCAATCAGGCCAGCCCGAAAATCTGGGACACCTGGCGCGATGTGAACGGCGAACACCGTGAACTGAATACGAAGGAGACCGAGGCGGCCAAGGAGAAGCTGGCCGCAATCAAGACCGCGTTTGAGACATGGGTCTGGCAGGACACCGACCGCGCCGAGCGTCTGGTGCGGCTGTATAACGATGCGTTCAACAACCTTGTCCCGCGCACGTTCGACGGCTCGCACCTGAAACTGCCGGGAGCCAGCACGGCGATCAGCCTGCGCGACCATCAGAAGCGGGTGATCTGGCGGATCATCGCCAAGGGCAGCACCTACATGGCTCATGCGGTGGGGTCCGGAAAGACGTTCTCGATGTGCGCGGCCGTGATGGAACAAAAGCGCCTCGGCCTGATTTCCAAGGGCATGATCGTGGTGCCCGGACACTGCCTTGCGCAGATGGCGCGTGAGTTCATGATGCTCTACCCGAACGCCCAGATCCTCGTGGCGGACGAGACGAACTTCGTGAAGGACAAGCGCCAGCGGTTCCTGGCCCGGGCGGCCACAGGCAACTGGGACGCCATTGTCATCACGCATGACGCCTTCAAGTTCGTGCCAGTCGAGAGCGCCTTTGAGCAGGAGATGGTCGAGGACCAGATCGCGTCCTATGAAAGCCTTCTGGAGAATGTGAGCCGCGATGACCGACTGTCGCGTAAGCGCATCGAGCGCCTGAAGGAGGGGATGGAGGCCAAGCTGAAAGCGCTATCCAGCCGCAAGGACGATCTCGTGCATCTCGGTGAAATCGGGGTGGACCAGATCCTCGTGGATGAGGCGCAGCAGTTCCGGAAGCTGTCTTTCGGCACAAACCAGTCCGATCTGAAGGGGATCGACCCGAACGGCAGCCAGCGCGCCTGGGATCTGTTCGTCAAAACGCGCTACCTCGCCAGGCGCAATCCAGAGCGCGTGCTGGTGATGGCGTCAGGCTCGCCGATCACCAACACCCTGGGTGAGATGTTCTCGATCCAGCGCTTCATGGATCTGCCAGCCCTTGTCGAGCGTGGCCTGCACGAGTTCGACGCCTGGGCCGCAAGTTTTGGCGAGACCCGCACGGAGCTGGAGCTTCAGCCGAGCGGTCTTTACAAGCCGGTCACGCGCTTCTCGGAGTTCGTGAATGTCGCGGATCTGATGGCGATGTATCGCGACTTTGCCGACGTCGTGCAGCAGGACGACCTGCGACGCTACGTCAAACTGCCCGAGATTGCGGGCGGCAGGCGTGAGATCGTCGTGGCCGATAGCGGGGACGCTTTCCGCGAGTATCAGAAGACGCTCGCCGAGCGGATCAAGACGATTGAAGAGCGCACGGGCAAGCCCCAGAAGGGTGACGACATCCTGCTGTCCGTCATCACCGATGCCCGGCACGCTGCCATCGACCTGCGTTTCGTGCGGAACTGGGCCGCGAATGACAACAGCAACAAGCTGAACGTCATGATCCGCAAGGTCTTTGAGATCTGGCAGAACACGTCCGCCAATCGCTACACCGACCCTGAGACGGGACGGCAGTACGAGCTGCCCGGTGCCACGCAGATGATCTTCTCGGATCTGGGCACGGAATCCGCGCTGGAGACACGCGGGTTCTCGGCCTATCGCTGGATCCGCGACGAACTGATCCGCATGGGCGTGCCGCGCGACGAGATCGCCTTCATGCAGCATTACAAGAAGAGCACGGCCAAGCAGGCGCTCTTCCGCGACATGAACTCCGGGCGCAAGCGCATCCTGATCGGATCGTCCGCCACCATGGGAACGGGCGTGAACGCACAGCAGCGCCTGATTGCCCTGCATCATCTCGATGTGCCCTGGCTGGTCTCGGACATCATCCAGCGCGAGGGCCGGATCGAACGGCAGGGCAATCAGAACCCGGTGATCCAGCTTTACGCCTACGCCCTGAAAGGGTCGGTGGATGCGACGAACTGGCAGATGCTGGAGCGCAAGCAGAAGTTCATCTGCCTTGCCATGTCCGGAGACCGGACGATCCGCCGTCTGGAGGATGTGGGGGCGGAAGCCAACCAGTTCGCCATGGCTAAGGCCCTTGCGTCGGGAGACGAACGCCTGATGCAGAAGGCCGGACTGGAAGCCGAGCTGGCGCGTCTGGAGCGCTTGCAGGCTGCGCATCACGACGATCAGTATAACGTCCGTCGTGCTATCGACCGTGCCGAGCGCGACCGTGAGACGGCGCAGGCCGTGATCCCGCGTCTTCAGAACGACATCGCACGGCGCGAGCCGACACGCGGTGAAGCGTTCCGTCTGGTGCGCAAGGACCGAGAGATGACTGAGCGTGAGAAGGCCGGTCAGTGGCTTCTCTCGCAGGCCCGTCTCGCGGCGAAGTCCGGGGAGAAAGGCAAGTGGACCCTTGGCACGATCGGCGGCTTCGAGATCCTGTGCGAGACCTGGCGCACCCGCTTTGACGGCGAGGAGACGTGGGACGCGACACTTGGTCTTGTGCTGGACGGGCGGATCCTCGGCATGGACTTCGACCGCGAGACAAGCCCGGTCGGGCTGGTCAGCCGCATCGAGAACGCGCTGTTGCGGTTCGAGGCGGAACTGGCGGATGCGCGCCGTCAGGTGGAGGAAGCCGAGCGCAAGCTTCCCGGATACCGTGCCCGCGTGGGTCTGGCGTTTCCGGAAGCAGCGCTGTTGCAGGAGAAGCGCGAAGCCATGGCGGCCCTTGAGGCGGATCTGGCAGCCGATACGCAGCGCCGGGAGGAAGCAGAAAAGGCCGAGCTGGAAGCTGCCTGAAATAAAAAAATATAGTCAGTTATGGGGGGGAAGCGGAATGTCCGCAATCAGTCTGATTAGACAAAAATCAGACATGGATAGTTCGAAAAACTCTTCTTAAGCGCACTAAGTGTATAGCAATATCAATGTCTTACGATTCTGAAGCAGCTTAAAAAGAGAGTTTTTAGAACCCTTAACCTTGGGCAACGTCCACTTTCGAGCACAGTCGCGCAGCCGATTATGGCCACCGTAAGTTCTATAATCTCCTACTAGAAATATCGTGTATCCCACATCTTAAACGCCAGTACGGATCGTCAAGATGGGAGAAAAAGTATTTCCCATTTTTACTCCAAAGCCATTTATCTCGATCATCACTGCACTCGCGTGCATGAATAAAAGGTTGAGCATTAGACAATATTCGATATATGTAGCGCATAAATTGAAGCTGCGATTTGTGCCACACATGCTCTGCTCGCTCGACCATACACAACAAATCGGCGATGTGCTTCTCTCGCTCTGCTGGAGTAAGGCATTCCACAGCATAGCCAACGATTGCAAAATCGATATTCGACAAAGTAATTTCGATCGGTGAAGAATGGTCCTCGCTCACATTGAAGTTCCATTTCGACCATCGGGCGAACGCCATTGTCCAAGCAGCTTGGCGTCTTTCTAAGGGCACGCGGTTCGCAAAGGCGTCTAGGCATGTTTTTACTTCGTCTCGTCCGAGCCAGTTTGGCTCGAGGCAAATGGCATCGACGTAAGCACGAAGCGCCGCCTCATCCGCCAATGCCAAGCAGCGTCCGATAGCTGGCTGCATTTGGCTTGCTCGATAAGGATGAGCAGCGAAAGCTAACATCCATGCAGCCCATCGTGGAGCGTCCTTCACGACCAGCTTCAAAAGCGCATCGAGAGCATCTTCTTGTGCGGTATTAAGCGGACTGACGCGATCATGGACATTGAAAATCCGGCAGACGGATGCAAATTGCAAAAAGTCGTTTTCGGCTTTAGCAGCGATCTTTAAGGCGTCGCAGAGTGAGACCGCAGTCATCATCGTCATGGCGATGCCTATCTGAGATACTGTTTGACCCACTTGGGTAAGGTGATTGGGAAAGAAACGATTCAACAACATCACAGATTGACGCAAGAGCACATTCGAATGGACGCCCCAATGCGTGTCTTCTGCGAAGTAACGCAACTCAGGCCAATTACGTTCGGCCTCGGCCGCCGCAACCTCTGCCATTTGCTCCGTGTCCACAATCGGTGAACGGGAAGATTTGGCGACTTCTATCTGAAAATGAACTCGTTTGAGGGAGTTCTTAAAGAATTGTCCTAACTCTTGGTTCTGAGCAATTTTATCTGGCATCAACGACCAAAGGATACCGTTCTCATCGAGCCAAGCTGCTACGGCGATCATAGCCACAAGTTTGGCTTGCTTAGGGTCTCCGGCCCCACGCCAATCAGATAACATACCGATCAACCATCGGACTGAACCGGTAAGCTTTTCTTTTTGGTCTTCTGATATAGGTAGTCGTGATGATCGCATAAGCTTCACGAAACCAAGATCTTCCTTAAGACGAGTGAATATACTATGTGCGCCATCTCGGCTGCCCATCGTCGTCAGAGGACTATTCAGACCATTGGTTAGTTCCAGAAGTATATTTGGAGCTGCCATATCGCCCGACTGACCGGACGCCGCAATAGCTTCGGCTAGTATTTCGCTCCAAGCCATCATGACCTCTGCCACACTAGCTGTTCCGGTCTTGCGCCCTCCCACAGGGCCTGAAAGGCGTCGCTCACCCGTTGGCCATCATCTACGCGTTGAAGGATATGGTGGGCTCCGCCAAGCGAATTAATAGATGTTCCAAGCGACCATGCGAGGTGGTGAGACTCCCGCTTGGGAAAGATCAAAAATCGATCATGAAACTTGGAGTGGACTCCGTTTAGAATACGATATTCGAGGCGTAAACCAAGAAGATTCCCAGTTATGGCATTAAGAATCTGACCTTCTTTATCTATATGATCTGAGATATTTCGGTTGTTATTGTCAGTCACCCGCGCGCTACTCAGGGCGCGAAGGTCCGATCTTCTATGGGGTGAATGGAAAAGAGTCTCTATAATGTCAAACGCATCGAGATACGGGTCCCACAGCCATGCCCCTTCTTTTCCGTGTACACCAATTAAATGACGCAAATCAGAAATGGCGCGTGCATGCTCTGCAGTCTTATGAGATTCAGGTAGTCCATATTGCTCAAATAGTCGTTCCCTTTGGACGCGCTCAGTGTCATGTTGATATAGTCTCTTTTGAGTGAATTTGCCGTTGGGATCTTCTCGATTTTCACCGACAAGTATCTGTTGGTTTTGTTTATACAACAGGATGCGTTGTGATCGCATTTTTCCTCTGCGATCATGATAGTTGAAGGTGCGAGGCTCGTCACGACTAACAGAAGAGACCGCGATTCCAATCTGGCTAAACCAAGAGAGAGTGGAGGTGGCGCCTAATAGAATGTTGTAATTTTCGTCAAATAGAAATAATTTTGGATTAACGTCTTTACTTGGGAGGGAGACTTTTACAGGTTCTTTCTCAATCAGCGCAGTACCAAAAGCGGTAATTGTGCCGTCATATTCTGCCATCATAGTGGCTCTCAAAGGACGTACCTTTTCTCCGGGTCTCCAGGCTACTTGGAGGTCATAACCGGAATTGTCTTGAGCGGGTTTGCAGGATGCGTTCAAGACCGTGACTGGAAGTTGAATTAGGATATTGCCAAGTCGATCGGAAGCCGCGGCAAGGTCGATCGGGACGAAGGGGAGCAGTTGTTCTGCTAATTCTTTCAGAAAACTTGCCTTGTCGAAAAAAGGTTTGAAACGATCTTTTGTCGAGTCAGCCCATTCCAAAACGTGCGATCCGTTCCAGAAGTTATTTTTCAATAACTTGTTCAAAGGTATTGGGTCGGCCCAATCTTTGGGCACAAAATACGAATTAATTTCACGTAGTTCGCTAGTTCCTAGAACACCCTCAGTATGAGACCAGACACCGCTCGCGTCGAATTTTTCCAGAACATGCTCGAATTCCGACAAAGTCATCAATCTCCGGCAAATGCCGAAAGACCAGCCTTTCAGACCTCGTACTGACAAACGTTTACGATTTAGGAATTGTGATCTTGCAGCAATCCCTCGCTCTTCCAATACCGCAATTGTGAATACGTTTTGTGGTTCTGAGATACCTTCTATCGTAGCGAAGATTTCTGTAAGTTCGCAGTGCGTGAAGCGGCCGATAATACTGGGTTGAATGAGCCCTCGGTACCGTACCAGATTGGACTCTAATGGTCGGTCTGAACCGGGAGATATCATCGCGCAGCCTCTGATTTTTAGAGATAACCTAGATCGATGACCGCTTATGGGAAAGCTTATACGTTTGCTCTATGTCTTAAAAGAAGGCGTAAGCGGTCTTCTCAAGGATAGCGAGAAATACGCCGTGCCGTAGGCAGAAGCTCCCGGAATTGTGTCAGTACGGGACGCATGAACGCGTCACTGAACTGACCAAGCGATGACGTGTGCTGCAAATAATATGAGGTAGCGGTCGGATCCAGGTTGTATTCGTCCAACAGGATCCATTGGCGCAATTCCTGATCAAGGCCAGCACGCTTCTTTTCGGTGGTCGGCACTTCAACCGCGATGCGGGTTGCAGGCGGCTGTTTTGTCGTCAGGGGCAACAGCAGGACATACTGACGATCATCACGACCTATAAAGACTGCGGCCACCGCCGTTGGACGATCCTTGCGTCCTTCTGTTTCGCCATTCCCGTTCTGCCAGTGCCATAGATAAGGATACCGCAGCACCATGCCGGGCCGGAAAGTCTGGCTCATGGTTCTGTGCGGGTTTCCAGCAGGTACCCGTCAATCGCATTTGCTATGTCGTGAGCCAAATCCTGAGGCATTTCCGTAGTGGCACCCGCAGTACGCTCTGGCGCGCTTCCCACCAATGCCTCGTATTGTTCGACACTCAGCATGACCAATCGTGGTTTGCCGCGCTGATTAATTGAAATTGGTCCTTGCAGGGCACTGGCGATGATGTCTCCGGATTTGCGGGACAGATCGCTTGTCGAGAATGTGCGCATTGCGTTCTCCTTTATTTGCATAAAATACAGCAATTACAGATTTGATGCAATTTTCGAAGAAAGAGTGCTTTGAAAGGGTGAAGGAAGAAGAGGGAAGGCGGGGCTGTCACGAACCAGCCAGCCGCGCAAGGCTCAGGCCGGGCGCGCTGCGCGCGGCCTTGCGCGGCTGGCTGGCCCGTGACGCGGGAGGGACATCTGAAAAATTATAGAAAGAGCGTCCCATGGCCGAGCTTCGCCGCGTCGATCCGAAAACCCTTGTGCCCAATCCGAACAATCCGCGCTCTTCCATCGGAAGCCTTGAGGAACTGCGCAAACTCGCACTCAACATCAAGGCGATCGGCATCCTCCATCCCCCTGCCGTCCGGGAACTGGAAGACGGACGCCTGATGATCGTAGCCGGACACCGTCGGACGAAAGGCGCCATCTATGCGGGTGTTCCTGAGATCGACGTGTATGTTGGCGATCAGAGCGAAGACCTCGATGCCCTGGCTGCCGTCAGCGAGAACTTCGTTCGTCTGGACATGACGGAGCCGGAACAGTGGAACAGCGTCACCCGCCTGCGTGAGCAGCTTGGCTATACAGATCCGCAGGTCTGTGCCGCCCTGATGGTCACGCCAAGCTATCTCAAGCGTCTCAGCCTTCTGGCAAAGCTGCACCCGCCTATTCTGGATGCCATCGCCCTCGGCCGAGGCCCTGACGAGCGGCAGCGCAAAATCATCGCGCAGGCCTCACTGGACGAGCAGCGTGACGCGTGGGCGGAAATGTTTTCCGAAAGCGTCGGAGACGACGAGGATCCGGCCGAGTACCGCGTGAAGGCCGAAGATCCGAAGGACACCGTGGCCTGGGGCGCGCTGGCCCGGAACCTCGAACAGAAGGAATGGTACGCCCGCGATGCCCGGTTCGGCGACGAGCTGGCCCGCAAGCACAACATTGTCTGGATGGAGGATCTGTTTGCCGAAGCCAACACAGACAGCCGCTATACGCTCGATGCCACGGCTTACGCCGCAGCACAGCAGGACTGGCTGGACAATGAGCGGCCCGAAACCTCCATTGTCCTGACGTCGGACGAATACGGATACGTCCGCGCGCCCGAGGGCTTCATCACCATGGGCACCTGGATGGCGACACAGGAGGGGGAGGTCATGGGGTACGGCCTCAATCCCCGTACCCTGAAGATCGTGGAAGAACGCTGCCGTCCTTACAGCGCAGCAAAGCTGGACCACACGGGGGGGTCTTCCACTCCCGAGGCCCCCAAGGAACGACCGGACGTCTCCGGGACCGGCCACAAGATGATCGGCGAGATCCGCACCGTCGCTTTGCGCGAAGCCCTCGGCCAGGTGTCCGAGACAGCCGACCCATGGGATCTGATCGCAGCCCTTTTGCTGGCGCTGGAAGCCGAGAATGTCCGTGTGCATGGCGATGCCAGCGGAAACAACTGGTCAGAACCAACCGCGCGCACGCTCGCGATGGCTGACCTCTTTCCCGAAGGCAGTCTTGTCCGTGACGAAAAGCTGATCCGCCGCCATGCCGTCACCGTTCTGCAAAGCATCCTGAACTGCGACGTGTCGATGCACAGCGGCAGCGGTCTGCCCGCGCAGCTCGTGGGCGTTCTGTTCGGGGCCGACCAGAAGATGCCGAGCATGGCCTTTGAGGCGTTCCTCAAATGCTACAGCAAGCCCGGCATTACCAGGGCCGTGCAGGCCGAAGGCCTTGCCCCGCAGAATACGGGCAAAGAGATGCGTGCGGCCCTGATGAACCATGTCGGGGAAGGCCACTGGTTGCCCGAGGTCGCATCGTTTGCGCAGGCGCAGGACGTCTGGACGCAAAAGCAGAAGAAAAAACAGGAGAAGATCCGGGAGCTGGAAAGCGTGATGGACGATGAGGATCTGGACGAGATGCCTGAAGATGATTTCGAGGAAGCAGCCGATGATGAGGTTGACCGTTCGAGCGGCCCTGTCGTGTCGGCGACGGAGCCTGATTCGGAAGAGACCTTCTCTCTGCAAGCGCCCGAGAGCGAGCCCGAGCAGACGGAGCACAATGAGGCCATGCAGTTCATGCGGGACCATCTCGAAATCGTGGTCGTGGCCTGAAACAGGGAGCGGGAAAAGAAAAGGAAAGGGGGGGGGAGGGGCGCTGCCATCGCGCTCCGTCCGGGTCAAAAGGTGGCTCCTCACCGGCTTCGCCGCCTCCGGTGCCGGCGCACGCGCCGCTTTTGACCCGGCCGTCCCGCGCTGACGCTGGAGAAGACATCACGAAAATCCAAAGGAAAAGGATCAGATGATGTTCGTCCCCTCTCTCGTTCCCGTTCAGGTCGGCACCCGCGTTTACACCCATCTCTACAGCCGGGGAGCCGGGATCGTCATGGCCGTTTACGGCGAGGCCAGCCCGACCACCGTGCGGTCCCTGTCGCGTGGCGGGGCCATCGTGTCGGGCGGGAGCGCGTCCTATGACATTGTCTTTGCCTGTGGCTCGATCTCCCGTCGTCTGCCCGAGGCCATTCTGCGCGGTGTCCAATGGCGGATCGACGCCGACAAGGGACTGGCCAGTCCCGAGGAGATTGCCTTTCTCCGCACTCATGCCGAAGAGGTTGAGGCTGAGAAGGTCGCGGCTGAGGCGCGCGCCAAAGCGGAACATGCCGCCGAGGTCGCAGCGCTCCGCGTCAATCCGGACTATGCTCATCTGGAGCAGGGCGATGACAGCAGCGGCACGCTGGCCGCCAAAAACATCCGCCGAATGCTGAAAAAGGCGTTCCCGAAGGTCAAGTTTTCCGTCCGCAAACGCGACTACGGCAGTGTGACCGTGCAGACCGAGGAGGATCTGGACGAGACGGCGACCGAAACCCTCCAGGCCATCACCTCGCGGTTCAAGTCCGGATATTACGACTGGCAGTCCGACTGCCACCTGACGAGTAACAGCCCCTGGCAGGACGTGTTCGGCAGCTCCGAATTTGTGAGCGACTGAGCCTCTCTTGTTTTCGTCCGCCCTTCAAGGCCGCCCGCTCCGGGGCGGCCTTTTCCATTTCTGGAGCCCGACATGCCTGTTTTTATTGTGACGCTCAGCGAGCGCCAGCTTCTCTCCGACCGCGTCAACTTTGAGGTCGAGGCCGAGACGGCCGAGGCAGCCGGTCAGCTCGTGCTGGACGCGACGGCCGACGAGGCGAACGAGAGCGGGCTGCGCCCTGTTCACCTGCCGGACGGTCAGAAGACCGTTCTCGAACCTGAAAACGTGGACGGCAACGAAGTCTCCGTATCCGTCCGCCCGGTCGATCAGCCGGACGCCGTGGCCACGCAGCTCGGTGCGTGCTGGCATCTGGATCTCTCCGCCCCTGAAGCGCGCCGCCTTCTTCCTGTCCTGACCGGGGCCATCGTGGACGAAGACGATCCTGTGACGCGTGCGCTCTGTGCCCGTCTGGCGCGACAGGTCGCCAACCTCGCGCAGTAGGAGACGGGAAAAGAAAAAGGGGGAAGGGGAAAAAGGGAGGGCAGGCACCACACCGGAGCCTGTCTGGCAAAGGGTGGGTCGGCCGTGTCCTCGCTGCGCTGCGGGTCGTCCGATCCCGCTGCGTTGCAGCGCCTTTGCCAGCCAGTCCCCGCTGCGGTCGCCGGAAAGGGTCATGGAAGAAAAAAGGAGAATGACATGGCCGACATTTCCGATCTGCGTCCCCGCAACCGCACAGAATGGCTCGAACTGGCCGAGTTCGTGGCGGGCATCGTGCTCTTCGCCATCTTCATCGTCCTGGTGGTGGTGCTCCCCTCCTTCCTTTGAGACCCCCGAGATCAGGCGCTGTGGAGATCACCATGCCGACATACACGCTCGCCGCAATTCCTGCGGCCTCTCACGGGAGCTTAATCTCCTGTTCATCTCCGGCCCGTTACAAAAAGACGCGGATCGAGGTGGCTGACCTTGCAGGGATCCGGGCAGCCGTTGCCGAGTACGGCACGCGCCTGCACGATGATTACCCGGAGGCCTCCTTCCTTGTGTCTGTCATACCCGAGCGCGGGGGCGATCATCCCGAAGGGTTCAGCGAGGCCCGCTGGACAGGATCCCTCGGCACCGAACACTGGATCAGGGTCATCCCTGAAGACACACCGTTCAAAGCCTACCTTACTCAGGTCGAGGTAATGCTCGCCCATGAGGTGCGCTCATGAACGGGCCGGAACCAGCGTCTCTCGCATGTCCCGCGCTGCGACGGCCGCCGATCCAGCCTCAAGGCCTCACCGCAACGCAGTTCAGCGACGCGGCCGAGAAGGCGAAGATCGGAAACGCGCTGCTGTCGTTCATCGCACGCGGGTTTCCGCAGAGTGCCTGGAACCGCACGCTCTACAACCGCCTGAGCCAGATGTTCGGGCATATCGCCCATTACGACATCCACGGCTTCTGGGGGGCGCAGTTCTCCACGACACAGGCACGTCTGGGCTTCCTGAGCGGCATCGTCCTGTACGGCTGTTATGGCGATCCCGCCTGGACCTGGTCGGACGTCGAACGCGACATTCGCAACCGCATTATCGGCAGCGGCCTGATCGAGGCCTACACACGCGCCCTTGCCGCAGAGCAGGAGGCACGCGACCGCGCCGATCTGGCGCGTCTGGCGGACCGCTTCCGGATCGCCCTGCCAACCACACATCAGTCTCCCCCTGCCGCGCCCGTGCAGGCCGAGCTTTTCTGACACGGGCAAGCGAAAAGGACAGGATAATGGCTCAGACCTTCAGCCTTGCCATCGTCATTGGCAATCTCGGTGCGGATCCGGAGATCCGCACAGGGCAGGACGGACACCGCGTGGCCCTCTTTCGTCTGGCAACCGACAGCCAGCGGACGGACACAACGACGGGTCGCCGCGTCCCGCAGACCGTGTGGCACAGGGTCGTCTGCCACAACGACTTTCTGACCGATCTCCTCGAACAACGCGCCCGCAAGGGCCAGCTCGTGTTCGTGCGCGGCTCTTACGAAGTCCGCGCACGCACGGATCAGGGGGCGCCCGAGCCCGAGATCGTGGTGAGTGCGCAGGACGGGGATGTGAAGATCCTCTTCGATCCCGGACGCTGACCCCCTCTCTCTTTGAAACCCACATGCAAACCGGCCCTAGAGCCGGTCTTTTTATACCTGCTTCCTGACGGAGGCGGGTCTCAGGAGGCTTTATGTTCTATTCCACACCCGCACCCCTCACAGTTCCCCGCAGTCAGGCGCGCGCCCTGAGCGCCCGCCTGATGGCAGAGGCCGTCTTTCTCGAAGACACGGATCAGTCCCTCATGCTGCCATCGCGTCTGACGGCCGGTTTCCGCCGCAAGGCCGCGACGCTGCGCCGCCGCTCGCAGGAGAAGCTCCTGGACAGCCTCGATCGCCCGGAAGGTGTGGCATGAGGACGGCGACCATGAACCGCCGCGCGTATTCACGCCGTTTCTGGGAAGGAAAGACGCGGTTCTCGCAGGCTGTGAGACGGACACTGGCGGAACTGGAACGACAGAAAGGGCAGACGAAAGAGGAAGACGGGCAGAGGGATGATGCGCCATCCCTGAAAAAAAGCTGAGGCCGGAGGCTTCAGTCGCAGATGGCACGGGCAGACTGGGGATACTTCTTGAAGGATCCGTTCATGCCGAACCATCAGACGTTGCCGCTTCAACCACCCCTTGCGGGGTGGCACGGAGCTGTGTTCCGACCTCGCCGTCATGCGATCAGTGTGACAGTCACGGTCCGAGGGTCTCAAGACAACCCTTCGGGCTCCAGACCGCGTCTTTCGTCAAAAGAGGGCCGCGTTCATCGCAGGACGTTGTCCCGCGCTGCCCGCAACCTGCTTTTGCCGATCCGCAGTCTTCCGGTCCTGACACCCTCGGCCCGCAACTGTCGTGTTCCTGGCAGGACGGGACGAGAAAAACGTCTCCACACATCTCCTTTCAGCGGCAACACCGGGGGCTGCGCTGCCCCCGAAACCCCCGCAGGACGAACAAGAAAAACTATTTTTTGTCGCTCTGGACGCAAGAACTATTTTAATCAATCAAGTAAATATATTCCGCACTATTCCGTTGTATTTATTGGATATTGTGACGTATATTCACTATACTTTCCACAGATCGAAAGTAACGGACGTTCGGGAGGATATTCCGCCATGGCTTACCAGAACACGCCCCAGCAGATGAACGAGGAACTCCAGAAGTTCCGTGACGAGATCAGTTGCATCGTTGTTCTGGAGCAGGCCGGTTACCGGTTCGTCCGCTCCGAAAGCTCGGCCCGTCACATGCGGTTTCGTCGCGTGAAAGGCGAGAGCATCATCGTGACCCATGGCGGCAAGGGCTGGTGGGATCCGCACAATTCGTCTTCGATCGTCAAAGGCTCGGTCATCGACCTGGTCCGCTTTCTCAATCCCGGGATGTCCCTTGGCAACGCACGCGTGGAACTCCGTGGAATGCTTGGCCTGGCACCCAGTGGGGCCGAGTACGTCGCAGAGCCGAAAGAGCGCAAACCCGCACGCGATCCAAACTATATGTGGAATAACCGTCAGGCTCCCCAGCCGGGGTCGGCTGCCTGGACCTATCTGACCCGCGACCGGGCTTTGCCGGAACGCATTCTTCATCTCGCGAACCAGCAGGGTCTCCTGCGGGAAGGCATGAAGGGCACGGCCTGGTTCGCCCATCACAACAATGCGGGCGGGCTGACGGGCATGGAGATGCGCGGGCCGGAATATCGTGGTTTCTCCTCGGGCGGCGGTGGAAAGGTGCTCTTTCGGATGAGGACTGGCGAAAAAGGAGTGAAGCCCGTCCGTCTGGTCATAGGCGAGTCCGCCATCGACGTCCTGTCCTATGCGTCCATGGATCCGTTTTTCGTAGACCCCAGCCTGTATGTCTCAACCGGAGGCGGCATGAGCCCCGAAGCATTGGAGGAGTTTCGCGCGCTTCTTGTCACGATTGAGGCTGGCGGCCGCGTCATGATCGTCGTGGACGGCGATGCCCAGGGCGACCGTTACGAAGAGATCTATGCGCCCATGATCCGCGAAGCCGGGCTCAAGCCCCTGCGGTATTCGCCCAAAGGCGAAGATAAGGACTGGAACGCTGTTCTGCAGCGCCGCGCCCGTCAGGACGTGGCGGCATGAAGCAGAGCAAATCCCGTCTGAGCTGGCAGGCCGTCACACTGATCCTGTGGCGGCAGGACGCAGAGGCCATCAGGGTCTGGAAGAGAACCGGTCTGAGAACCTCGGCCCCCGAAGTCTTCTGTGAGGCGCAGACGCCCGAAGGTCTGGTGCAGGGGGTCGTCATCGGCGGTGATCGCCTGAACGACGGCTGGGACCGCGACGGCGAGCTGATCGTCTTTACCCGAAAATCCACGATCGTCCGTCTGAACGGACCTGAACTCCCAACGCTCACCCTGTCAGCCTGCCCCAAGGCTTTTGAGGACGTCATGATGTATAACGACACCCGATCTACGGCCCGCCAGCATATCGACCATATGGTTCTCAAGAGCGGCCTGACCTTTAATATGCTGGGCCATGAAAAGGCCTCGGCGATCTGGATGGATCATGCGCGCCGTCTTGGCTGTACGGATCCTGAAGCGCCTGAAATGCCGGTCCCGCATCAGCTCGTGTGGCTGGGTAGCGGCCTGAACCGCGCGCTGGCTCTCGTGATTGCCGGACGATGGGATGGCCCTCATGAGGGCTTCAATCTCTATCATCCGCTGACCCTCTTTACCGACAGCAACAATATCGTTCCCGTCGAGGATCCCGTAGCGTCTGAAGTCTATCCCGTTGAGCAGGTGCCGGCATGACCTCTTATCCGCAAACCCTCGCTCCGGTGCTGGAGCCGCTAACTCCTGTGCAGCGTGAGGCCGCCATGGCGCTTGGCCGGGTTCTTGTGCTGGCCGGAGCCGGAACGGGAAAGACCAAGACGCTTACGGCCGGTGTGGCGTGCCGGATCCAGATGTATGGGATGCGTCCGTCGCAGATCCTGTGTGTGACCTTCACCAACAAGGCCGCTCAGGAAATGCGCGAGCGCATCACGGGCGTGTTGGGCGAGGGACAGGCTCCGTTCTGGCTTGGCACGTTTCATGGCCTCGGTGCGCGGCAGCTTCGGGCAGAGCCTGAGGTGGCACAGTTACACCCCGGTTTTGACATCCGCGACGCGGACGATGCCGCAGCGCTGATCCGCCGTCTCATGAAGGCCATGGACCCCGACACTGTGCCCGAACCGGACACAGGCAAGAAGTGTGACGTCCGACAGGTCAAGAAGATGGGCGAGCGGATCGGGCACATGAAAGAAAACCTCGTGACACCTGAGGCCGCGCCGGCCTGGGTGCGCGGGCTGATCGAGCGCCGCCGTGCCGCCAGACAGATGGTCGATGTCGAAGGCTGGGAGTTCGCCGTTCGTCTGTATCAGATCTATCAGGCGACCCTGCGCGAGCAGAATGCCGCCGATTTTTCCGACCTGCTGATGTGGCCAACGCTTGCCCTGATGAACGACCGATCCTATCGTGATAGGTGGTCGCAGCGCTTCACATCCGTAATGGCCGATGAGTTTCAGGACGTGAACCGTACACAGATGCTGTGGCTCACCTATATGTCTGAATACTCACGGGAACTCTTTGCCGTAGGCGATGATTCGCAGTCAATTTATTCCTGGCGTGGGGCCAAAATCGGCTTCATCCGGAACTTCGTTCGGGAGTTTGAGGGAGCGAAACTGTTCAAGCTCGAAGAGAACTTCCGCTCGACGCATCATATCCTTCAGGCCGCCAATGCCATCATCGTGCGAGACCCGGGCCGGATCCCGAAGACGCTGTTTACCCAGAAGGGCGATGGTCAGAAGATAGAGGTGCTCACCTACGATTATGCGTCAGATGAGGCCGACGCGATCGCGGCCGAGATGGGACGTCGTGCGGCAGAAGGGGTGGCCTGGCACGATATGGCGATGATCTACCGGATCAACCGCCTGTCTCGCTCCCTGGAAGAAGCACTGCTCAAGGCGCGTATTCCCTACGAGATCATCGGCGATGTCGGGTTCTATCACCGCGCCGTGGTGAAGGACGCGCTCGCGTTCCTGATGCTGGCGGCCTGTCCGGACAGTCGCCAGTCCGATGAGGCGTTCCGTCGCGTGGCCAATGTGCCCAGGCGCGGGCTTGGCGCCAAGGCGCTTGGCCAGATCGAGCAGGACGCGCAGGATCGCGGCATCAGCCTGTGTGCGGCCGTCACCACGGCAACGCTGCCAGCAAAGCTGCGCGACAGCCTGCTGGCCTTCCGTGAGACGGTCTCCCGGATCGGGCAGATCCCGGATATGCGGCTCTGTGATCGCCTCGATACGCTCCTGAAGGAGACCGGCTACTATACAATGTGGCGGGAGGCCGCGTCTGAAGAAGGGGAGACGGCCTTGCAGAACCTGTCCGAGCTGGTCGGGCTGGCCGAGGGCTTTACCCGGCTTCAGGAACTTCTGGAGCACGCAGCCCTCGCCACGGCCTCACCGAATGAGCGCGGACGCGATCGGGTGCAGCTCATGACCATGCACCGGGCCAAGGGTCTGGAGTTTCCCCACGTCTTCCTGCCTGCCTGGGAGGAGACGGTTTTTCCGGGGATGGGCGAGCGGAACTATGAGGAAGAACGCAGACTGGCCTATGTGTCGCTGACCTGCGCCATGCAGCAGGCCACGATCAGCAGTGTCGGCTATCGTCAGGGTGTTTCAGCGAGGCCGTCAGGCTTTATTGAGGAAATCCCTGCCGAGCATCGCGTGACAGGCTGGCTGTGCCAGCAGGGGCGGTCGAAGACAAGAGAGACAGGGGGCCGGTTCCGGCACACCATGGCCGCTCTCGATGCAATGGGATTTTAAGGGATGTCCGATCATCACGGGTCTGACGACAGGCCTTATACGTCCCGCCTGCGCAGGACGAAGTCTGGCTGGCTGTATGACTGCGAGGTCTGCGGGAAGGGGGCGGCTTTCGGGTTTACCGGAGTGAAGGGCGATACACATTACTGCTCCGAGCACCGCCACTTGGGGCGAGGGGTTCCCCCGCTGCCCATGCAAAGAACCACGCGGCCTCAGTGACGCATCAGGTTATGTTTTGTATAGACTGCGACACTACTCAGTTGAAATTTGAAAAAGGCATTGAAATGACCTCAGACATTGAGACCGACTTCCGTCATCTGACAGCCAATATTATTGAAAGCTACGTCATTGCCCATGACGTGCCGGTAGATCAGCTTCCCGAGCTGATCCGGAGTGTTCATGCAGCCCTTGCCTCCGCAGGCCAGGCGCCTGAAGAGGCCCCAGTAGCTCTGGTCCCGGCAGTCAATCCGAAGCGCTCCGTGTTTGAGGATTACATCATCTGTCTCGAAGACGGAAAGAAGCTGAAACTCCTCAAGCGCCATCTCAAAAATGCTTTTGACCTGACACCGGACGAATACCGCGTGAAATGGGGACTGCCGAGCGACTATCCCATGACTGCACCTGGTTATTCCCGTCATCGGACCGCGCTGGCGCATAAGATCGGTCTTGGGACCGTGAAAGGTGGCCGGAGCCAGCCTGCACCCGAGCCGGAAGAAACCGAGGTCGAGGTCCGGAAGATCCCGCAGAAGCGGCGCGGACGTCCTGTAAAGGCCTGATTCTCTTTTAGGAAGTCGCAGAAGCGGTCTTTACCTTTGCCCGGTAAAGCGATCTTTTCAGATCCAGTGAACCGCAAGGACAGACCGTGACCCGCCTTCTTTTTTCTTTCGCCCTGGCAGCAGGCCTTTCGGCCGCTGCCCTTTCGCCAGCCATGGCCCTTGATCCGGCACTCGGGAGCCTGGGGTTCGCGCCCCCGACACCGACGACAAAAGGCCATGCGGCCTCTGTGTCCACGTCCTTCGCCGCCATGCCCGAAAGCCTTCAGGTGCTGCTCGATGCCGGCTACTCCATTCGCACGTCGGCTGGTGAAGAAGGCAACATCCTGACCCTTGAGAAATTCGTGGACCGGAACTCCCCGTCAAAATGGGTGCGGTGCGAGCTGCTCGGCGATCACAATGGCAATACGCGTCTGACGTTTAGTCAGCATGTGACCTCCATCTGCTGGAAGCTGAACTGATGTGTGATGCGATGCCGGTTTCGAAGACCGGACCTTTTCGTCCGCAGACCCAGCAGGTTGTGGATGCGCTGAACAAGGCCTTTCCCGGCCTGTTTGCGGGCGTCTGCAAGGCCTCGGATCTGCCGTCCGACCCTGATGGGGCCGAGCACGACGACGATCTCGAAGACGACGGATTCCTGAGTGATTTTGTCTTCCTGTCGGACGGATGGGCGGTCCGCGTCGATTACGACCGTGAGGATCCGGATCTCTGTCTGGGGCTGTCCGCAGGAAATACGGAGGCTCCCGCAGACGGACTAGAGGTTGATCTCGATGACGGGGAGGAAATCCCGGCAGAGGTTCTTACCGACGTCATGAATTTCCTCAGGGACGAGCGGCCTTCCGCCTGACGTGATGATCAGCCTGCGGGACGGTGGCGAACCACCCGCAGGATCCGTTGCCAGGCCCCCATCATTGACCCCGGGATGACGCCTCGCGACAGAATGAGTTCGGCCTTGAGAGCGTCGCAGTCCCTGACGACGGGTTTAAGGTCCGGGCAAACTGTGGCGCGGCCCGTGAGGACGACCCGGTTCAGGATCTCGATATCGAGACTGCTTTGGCAGGTGATGGACCTCACGGCCGCACAGTGACCGTCATTCTGCCGAAGAGGGCTGTAGATCAGACGGCCTTCTTCGTCCGTCCCCAGTCGCTGCCGCCAGTAATCGTCATTCGGATGGCCGCTCAGATGGCCTGCATAATGCTTGGTCTCGATGACCATGACCGCGTGAGGCAAAAGGACCAGATGGTCGATCTGTGTCATCCCATCCCCTGAGGCCTTGGGGAGGCGGATGTCATGCAGACAGGGCAGTCCCGAGGCTTTGAGAACCTCGCGAACCGTATCTTCTCCCTTACGGCCCTTCAGTTCGACCTGAATGCTTTTCCAGGCTGCGTGCGCGCTGTCACTGCGCTCGATGCGAGATGGGCCGCCCCGCGGCCGACGTCTTATGCGGACCACGAATGGCCATCCCCGGACTGTACAATAATAGACATAAGGCTTCTCCGTTATTCACTGATTGGAGAGACCCTATGTCTCCTGTCTGCGACTTTGCCTGGAAACATGCAATAAAAACAATGATCACGATCAAACAGAAAATACTGACGTAAGGAAAAATTTGAGACCCGATAATGACGTGAATAACTTACTCAGATGATACCCAAATATATTCTGTAGATTGTTTTATGATACGTAAAATAAAAACTTAATATTATAAATATAAGGTGTTCATTCATGCGTGGCGGCAAATTTTTTCGCGTAATTATTAACAGATTTGGGGAGTATTTCTTGGGTAGCCGCGCTGATTTGCCTTCTGCCAAGGCGCCTTGGTTAGATAGTATGGAGCGATATCCAGAGGCAGAAAAGCTGACTGAGGACATCGTTTCGCAGATTTTAGATAATCGTGTGGAAATCTGGGATCACATTCGGCCTGCACTGCCGGCGACCGGAGTGACGTTGGGATGGGTGATTATTGCTGGCATTGTCAGTTATGTAGCGCCGTTTGGCTCACAACAGTTCGTCCATCCCGTGGCCGACAAGCTCGGGGCGGTGATGGCTCTGGCAATGGTTGGCGCTGCTATTTTTATCGTCGTTGAGCTGTGGCGGTCGCTCCCGGCCAAGCCGCTTAGGAATGACTATGAGCCCGAACGCCGTCTGGCTGACTGTTGGGAGCATATTCTGGCATGCGGGGTGATAACAGATGAGCTTGCAGTTCGGATGATCCGGTCAGCGTTCACCCGTCACCAATATGAAATGTCCCTTTTGGCAACGCGGGAATCTTTCAAACGCCGATCAAGGCTGGTGTGGCTGGTCTGGGGACAGATCGCGGGGCTATTTCTGATTCTGATGATGGGCTTCAGCTTTTATCAATATGCTTCAGTGCATCCAGAATGCATCCTCCCACATAATGCGACCGTTGAGCAGACAAGGCTCATGCAAAAATGCATAGACGACGTGAATGCAAAGCAGCAGAAGTCTGCTCCGCAGCCCGTGCAAAAGCAGTGAGAAAGCAATCGTAACTCGCCACAGGCCGTCCGGCCGCACGCGGCCCGCGCCCTAGAGGGCGCGCCATTGTCCCGGCCAGCCGTCTGCGCCTGCGAGAGACTACACTGGTAATGACCCTCGAAAGCGGGATCGGAACGTCCTTCCTTGGTCACGGACACGGGCTGTCCGACGAGTATCCGGACGTCAGTATTCGGGGCATGGAATATTTTGACTGCTTTGATGATCCGGGTTTTGTCAAATGGCAGGGCGGTCAGCTTGTCTATGAAGCGGATCTCATTACCGTCTTCGGAATCCTGTTTCCGACAGACGCCACAAAAGACTGGCCGGGGTGTAGCTCCAGCTTCTGGCACAGGTCTCCGCCTCTCGCGGCCGCCGTAGCCGAGAACTGCCCTGACTTCGATCTGATGCCTTTGTGCCATCTGGCAGGGCCGGTGCCGGGATGGGTTGAGACAACGGACGGCTTCGCCACCCTCTTCCTTCGATTGCCCTCAACATCAGATGCGGAGTAAGCGTCCGGAGATCACACAGTTGACGACTGCTATCGCCCTCTTCTCGGACACACAGGAAACGCGTGTTGTTTCCTGAAAGCGGTCGCTCGTCGACGATGACGACATCACTGCTCCTCCACAAATCTTCCGGCGAGGAAAAGCTCTGAAACGCAACCGCGACCACAATATCGAGAAGAATTTTCTCAGCCTCTTATCAGTTGATGACAGACGCCCTCAAGCTGGCGGCTCGCACTCAGATAGCCTGACCGCCGGAGACCTCGATCCGTTGTGCATTGACCCAACGATTGTCCTCGGACAGCAGTGAGGCAATCATCGGACCGATATCATCCGGCACTCCAGGACGTCCAAGCGCAGTTGCTTCCGCGATATGCCGGGCCACCTCCGGATTGTCCCGTACTACACCGCCTGAAAAATCCGTCTGGATAGCGCCCGGGGCAACTGTATTGACGGCAATACGGCGTGGGCCGAGTTCCTTGGCCATGTAACGTGTCATAACTTCCACCGCCCCTTTCATGGAGGCATAAGCGATACGGCCAGGGTAAGAAAAACGGGTCAACCCGGAAGAGATGTTTACGATCCGGCCGCCATCCGCGATCAATGGCAGTAGCGCCTGCGTCAGGAAGAGAGGACCTTTCACGTGAACACGATAAGCGGCGTCAAGATCCTCCTCCGTCACCTCGCCGAACAGGCCGCTATGCGACGTCCCTGCCATGTTGATGAGGTAGTCGAAACGCTCAGCACCCCAGTCGCCCAGCACACGTTGAATCTCATTGGTAAAAGCCGGAAACGTGTGAATATCGGCAGTGTCGAGTTGTAAGGCCACAGCGCGAACCCCGCTGCGTTCTACGCTGGCGACAACCGCGTCGGCAGCAGTCTTGTTGGCGTGGTAAGTGAAGATCGATGAAACACCGCGTCGGGCAAGCGCCTCGACCGTCGAACGCCCGAGGCCTCGGCTTCCGCCGGTGACGAGGGCAATTGTTTTGACTTCAGGCATGGGACTCTCCGTCTGGTGGGAGCCCCATATTGCTCATCCTATCGACCGTTCGATAAGATCGTCCTTTCCGAAAGCATTGTTTTGCATCATGGAACAATCCCATGGACAGGCTTACCACGCTCGATCTTTTTATCCGCATTGTTGATCGCGGCAGTTTCAGTGCTGCGGCAGCCGCCTGTGGTGTTTCGCGGCCGGTCGCGACCGCTGCGATCAAGACGCTGGAGAGCAGGCTTGGCACCCGGTTGCTGCAACGTTCGACCCGACACGTCCGGCCCACGGTAGAAGGAACTGCCTATTATCGGCGCTGCATTGCGATCCTGGCCGATCTCGAGGACGCGGATCGTGGGGCCGCTGGCACTGTTTCTGGGATTTTGCGCGTAGACGTCGTCGGCTACCTCGCGCGTACGATCCTGCTACCTGCGCTACCTGAATTCCTCACGCGTCATCCTGCCCTGACGGTCCATCTCGGGGAGGGCGAACGGTTTGTCGATCTGGTCCGGGAAGGCGTGGATTGCGTCGTGCGGGCCGGCGCTCTTGCCGATAGCGACATGGTGTCCCGCCCCCTGGGGGTGATGGAAGAAGTCACCGTAGCCAGCCCGGACTATCTGGAGCGGCATGGAATGCCCACGACACCGGAGGACCTTCAAGGCCATAAGATGATCGGTTTCGTATCGTCGCGCACCGGCCAGCCCCTGCCGCTGGAGTTCATGCACGGAGAGGAAGTGATCGAGGTGATGCTGCCGACACAGTTGTTGGTTAGTGGCGCTGAAACCAGTGCCGCGGCCGCGCGGCAAGGCTTCGGCCTTGTGCAGGCACCACGTTACCGCTTCATTGATGACCTCGCGAATGGCAGGTTGGTTGAAGTTTTGCCCGACTTTCCCCCGACACCCACACCGCTCTCGGTGCTCTATCCGAGCAGCAGACAGCTTTCTCCGCGTGTGCGTGTCTTTGTCGACTGGCTGGTGGAAATCATTGACTCGCGCTCATTTCTCTAGCGGCATAGTTGCATTTTATGTTGTGAATGAGCGCGGTTAGCGCTTGCCTGATGTGTTCGTCGAAAGACGGACCAGCTGAGGATGTGAAGGACGGATAGTCTGCGTTGTGCAAGCTTTACAACGAGACGCCTGATTTCCTGCATGATTGTCTCTTTCGGCCACCAGGCCTGCTCTGCAAGGTTTGCGGCAATGTTTTTGGCTTCTCCGGCAATCAACGGACTTGTCGCTCATGACCCGAACCAATGATAGCCTCTGACCCCAAGGACATATCCAATTCCTGCCTGGAAAAGTGTGCTTTCCACATGGAGGGATCGAAGAACCGTTGATTGATGTTCTTGGCTGGTGAGTCACTTTTGACCTGTGTTTTGCGCAGATCCAGGGCTGTCTCCCTCTGGAGGACTACGTGACGTGCCCTCCTTTTTGTATCCACTCAAAAGGAGAGTTCTCGTTTTTTATGGCTTTGGGTTGATTGGATGACAAGGGTCTCGGGGGCATGCCCCCGAGACCCTTGTCTGGCGATCTGATCCGGTGTCCTGCCATCCAGTTGGGAATGGGGACGCACCGTATTGTAGTCTTCCCGCCAGTCAGCCAAAACCTGTCGTGCATGGCTGAGGGAGGTGAACAGCGTTTCGTTGAGGCATTCATCCCTTAATCGGCCGTTGAAACTCTCGACAAAGCCGTTCTGCTGCGGTTTCCCCGGGGCGATATAATGCCATTCGATCTTCATCTCATCGGCCCATTTCAGGATGGCATGGGATGTGAATTCCGTCCCGTTGTCGCTGACAATCATGAGAGGTTTGCCATATCGCTCCACCAGCACCGTCAGTTCCCGCACCACACGTCCGCCTGACAGCGATGTGTCGGCAACCAGTGCCAGGTTCTTGCGACTGAAATCGTCGATAACAGCCAGAATGCGGAACCGGCGGCCATAGATCAGGGCATCCGAGACAAAATCCAGGCTCCAGCGCTGTCCGGGTTCCTGGGGGATGGTCATGGGAGAGCGCGTTCCCAATGCCCTCTTTCGACCGCCCCGATGACGGACTTTCAGACCTTCCTCCTGGTAAAGGCGGAACAGCTTCTTGTGATTGGGACTGAAGCCTTCCCGCGCCAGAAGATACCCCAGGCGGCGATAGCCAAAGCGGCGTCGTTGGTCCGCCAGTTCCCGCAGGCGCTGGCGCAGGGCAGCATCGTCCGCTCCGGTAGAAACATACCGCGCGACACGCCTGGCAACACCAACAAGCGCACAGGCACGGCGTTCACTCAGGGCCAGAGCCTCCCGTATGTGTCGGACCGCCTGCCGTTTCGCGACAGGCGTCACCACTTTTTTCCAACGATTTCCTTTAGGGCCGCATTATCCAGCATGGCATCCGCCAGAAGACGTTTCAGGCGGATGTTTTCATCTTCCAGCGCCTTCAGCCGTTTGGCCTCGGATACCTCAAGACCACCATAGCGGGTCTTCCATTTGTAAAACGTCGCATCACTGATCCCGTGTTTGCGGCAAAGATCAGAAACCTTCAGCCCAGCCTCCTGTTCCTTCAGGATCCCTATGATCTGCTCTTCCGTAAAGCGACTGCGCTTCATTCGTCCGTATCCTTCTCGATCGGACTCTACTTTAAAATGGTTACATTTTCGGGGGGCACGTCAAGGCGAGCATCAATCCCCAAACAATGACTCGATTTCAAGGCGATATGCAGCAAGGGTTTGACCTTCATACATCCACCAGTCCGTTCCCGGCATAGCAGTGCATTTATGGCCTTCACGTAAATTTACGATCTTGGCGGCCTCAGAGAGGCTAGTCACTTTGCCTTCAAATAAAACATTACGATCATCATAAACAGTGCAAGTTATGTCTGGATTACGTCTCCACGTAAGCACTGTATCAGGTTTAATACAAACTGTGGAAAACCGGAATATTCCACGTCTCCGTTTCTTATCCTTTTCAATAGCCTCTTTATCTGTATCCTCGGTATTTCCAGCATCCTCTGGAATCTCTTCTTCAACTCCCGGAAGAATGTCCAAAATTGCCATCACGCACGCTGGGTCAATACGGAAGAATTCTCTCTTTGGATTAACTCGGGTACCACCAAAGGCAACATGCAAGGCGTTTTCTGCCTCTTTGTAATTATCC
>NZ_CP068422.1:0-44465 GCF_016757795.1 Gluconobacter sphaericus
TGGACAGTCTCAACGGGATAATTTAAGAATCAATGCCAGTTATGACGCGCTCTTTCTCCTCGCGACTGCCGCGCACAGCCTTTCTTGGTATTCTGGGAGTCCTCCAAGCTTCTTTTCTGACTCTGGCTGGATGCAGCGCCATGCCAGACAGTGGCCCCACTGAAAGTGGTGTACTGCAGGCATCACGGGATACGAAACATAATCCTTTGGATTTTGCCGTACTCCCGGTTACGCCGAACGTGGCGGCGATTCTGGCGGCTGAGATTCCTCCGTTCATTTCTTCGCTGGATACGGCTGATAATGCCCCAGCCCAGAATGATCGGGTAGGTGCGGGTGACGTCCTGACCATCACAGTCTTCGAACTGGGGAACGGTCTTTTCTCATCGGGCGGCAGTCTGTCGGCCGTCACCCAGTCCAATGGCATGGGGGCCGCTTCGGGAGGCGCGACTGGCGTAACAGCTGAGACACTTCCGCCGACTGAAGTCGAAACCGACGGGACAATCCTCGTTCCGTATGCAGGACGCCTGCATGTCGCGGGCAAGACCCCGCAGGCTGTTGCGGCAATGATCAGTGCGGGGCTGGCTGGGAAGTCACAGAACCCTCAGGTCATGGTCAGGATTGCCAGTGACATTTCCAATACGGTCATTGTTTCTGGTGAAGTCCATCATCCAGGCCGCGTCACACTGAGTACCGCTCAGGAACGTCTGTCCGACCTGATCGCCATCGCAGGCGGTGCCATCTATCCCCCCGAAGACACGCATGTGCAGCTTGTGCGTCGGGAACATACGGCAGCCACCGATCTGGGGACGCTGGAATCCTATCCCGCCCAGGATATCCGTGCGCGTCCTGGAGATCGGCTGCATGTTATCTATCAGCCGCGCACCTACACGGTATTTGGAGCAGCAGGGCGGGAGGCAACAGAAACACCGTTCAAGTCTCCTCATGTCTCCCTCGCAGAAGCTCTGGCGCGGGTCGGCGGCCCGTCTGACAGCCGTGCGGATCCGAACGCAGCTTTCCTCTTCCGTTTTGAAACTCCTGAGACGGCAAGAACGCTGAAAATCACGACACCCGCCACACCACTTGGTGTCCCGGTTGTCTATCAACTGGATCTCATGAATCCGACGTCGTATTTCGCCGCTCAACGTGTTCCCATGAAGAATCACGACGTACTTGTCATCGCCAATGCAAAAACCAATCGGTTCTATAAATTCACGCAGCTTATCAGCACACTGATCAGCCCGGCGATCACAGCGGCCTGGCTTGCCCGCTGAGGAGACGCAAATCCCTCCTATCCTGTCGAAACAGGATAGGAGGGACTATGGCTCATTTCACAGGTTTTCGTAAATGGCGATTGCCTCTTCGAGCGTCTCGTAGGGCTTGAGATGGCCCTGATCCAGAACACTGACCCTGTCGCAGGTATCGCGCATGAAGCCCATATCGTGCGAGACAACGATCATGGCCCGTTCGCTACGCTTATTGAACAATTCATCCTGACATCGCTTGTGAAAGCGGGCATCCCCCACCATGATGACCTCGTCGATCAGATAACAATCGAATTCGATCACAATGGACAAAGCAAAAGCCAGTCGTGCCCGCATACCTGAGGAATAGGTTTTGACCGGCTCGAGAAGTTGCCTGCCCAACTCTGCGAAGTCATCCACGAAGGCCCGAGTATAGGCGTAATCCAGACCGTAAATTCGTGAAACGAATTTCAGGTTATCCAGCCCGGTCAGGCTACCCTGAAACGCCCCTCCAAAGGCCAGTGGCCAAGATACGGTCATGGTGCGTTCAATGCGCCCACCCGTCATCGGCTCCACCCCGCCAATCAGACGGATCAGGGTAGATTTTCCTGCGCCGTTACGCCCAAGGATACCAAGCTTTTCCCCTCTGTTGAGAGTAAAGTTCACCTTGTCCAGAACCCGGCGTTGACCGCCGTGGACGGGATAATCCTTCGTGATGTCGATACAGCGCAGCATGTGTCAGACGCTCTTGTGTTCGCGGGCACCAGCCACAAGAAGGGCGCCCATCAGATACAACGCCAGCATGGTGGCAAATACGATTGCTATGTTGGCAAATGTCCGGGGATAGGCAGCATAGTCCGGCCGATTGGGTTTTGTGACCTCTTCAAGATAAAGCTGCTGCCTGTCCGCCTGGATTCGCGCTGCATCAAGAGCAGCATCAGCCGCACTCACTTCCCGTTCAAGAAGCTGACGCTGGAACACGAGATCTTCATATCCACTGATTTTGGGAACAAAAGTATTTTTTCCTCCTGTCACACGGGAGGAAGAATGGGTAATTTCCTGATCGAATGCTGCCATTCGGCGCTTGAGCACGGGAATGAGCGGGCTATCTGGCGTGGAATGCTGAAGCTGTTCGAGTTGAACGCGCGTGGCCATTTTCATTGTTTCCAGCCCTGCAATATCTGTCAGAAGAGGCTGGGACTGGCGCTGCGGATCAAGCATCGCGATGTCATTGCGATATGAGTCGATCTGGCTGTTGACTCCCCTCAGCCTTTCGATTGCAAGATCGCGCTCCTTGCGGGATGCGGAAATCGTGTTCTCCCGCTGCCGTTCATTCATTTCATTGACGAGCTGCTCGGCCGCAGCAATCAGCGCTTTGGCAATTCTCTGTGAATCGTCAGCCCTGAATGTTCGTACACGCAAAGTGGACAAGCCAGTGGTCGTGTCCAGTTCAGCCTTCACGTGGCGCTGATAATAGGAATAGAAATGCTCGAACGTAAGACCCGAGTAGAAGTTTGGATAACGCGCCAGAGCATCCGTTCCTGGCCGATCGAAAACACGGGCTAGGTCTTGCGTACGGAGGAGCAGTTGCGCTGCGTCGCGTGACGTCATGTATTCCTGAACGACATAAGTATCTTCCGTTCCTCCAGAACTCCCTCCGGACAACAGTCCAGCAAGAACCCCAGGGGATTGGGAGGGCTGCCCCCGGACCACGAATTCAGCTTCCGACTGGTATTGCGGAGAAGCAACCAATCCATAGTAGCCACTCGCAAGAACGGTCGGAAAAACAACGACCCCCAAGAAAATGGATCGGCGCCGGATCCAAGATATGATCTGGTTCATCCGGCCAGGAGATCTGCTTTCTCCGCTCATCCTATCATTCTCGAAACCTACAGATACCCTGTTCATATAGATCGGCTTGCCTCACGCTGCTGATCTGGCCACCATATATTAGTCTTGCCGTTCTGAGGACCTCTGTAAGGTATTCTCCTGAAAGCCCGATCACTGACCGCTTGTTCAGTCGGCTCTGTTGCAAAATTGGTACCCCTATTGAAAACAGCTTTTGATTTTGGCTTAGCCCGAATATCTCACACGGGTCGGTGCATCAGACGCTGAAATCGGCGAAAGTTTTTGTTGGAGAAGGAATATCCGCGAGCGAGATTGGAGACCAAATGCGGACAGAGTGTAGCGCGAACCAACTGGCTTTTGGAGAGGTTTCCGGACGCCGAATCATAGCAGATTTCGCGAGCGGGACGATCACGTCGGACGTGATCGCCTTGCCGATCGGAGCGGTTCTCGGTGTTTCAGAGATGCCTGCGCAACCCATTTTGTCGAATATGACGTTCGTTCCTTGGTGCTCCAGCGTGTAGCAGGGATTACGCTGGGGTATAATACCAACCGTTGATTGCTAGAACCTATGAACCCAATCACGCAGTCCCATTGACATGATGGGCCAAAGTTGTTCGACGAACAGGTTCCAGGCATGGCAAGCGATATCAACGATATCGTCATAGATTTTGAAGATTCTGTTTGAGAGCCATGTATTTCGGAGAAACTTCCAGGAATTTTCCACTGGGCGATCATCGTCTGATGCACCCCATGTTTCGACGCCAATTCCGCCACTGTCAGTTCCCCACGGATCGCTTTTAGGACAACCCGTGATTTGAACTCCGCTCCATACCTCTTGCGCGTAACCTTGCCCATAAAACCCGTCCTCTCTCAGGTCGGATTATAGCTTAGACCCCTGCCTGAAAAACGGGGTCCACCTCTACTCAAGACCCTGAGTGACCTCATACCTCATGAATACGTCTAGAAATCTGGACTTCAGGGCCAGAAAAATGCACCATCAATCCAATCCATAAAAATACCAGAATAAACACTTAACCTGATTGATGGAACGCTCAGGCGGTTATGAATGGCGGCGTAAGGAGCAACATGACCGAGACCATATTAGCCCCAAAGCATCCTACGGTCTTTCTGGATCGAGACGGCGTGATTAATGTTGATGTTGGATATCCACATCGTATCGAAATGTTCAGCTTCATACCCGGTGCCCCAGAAGCCATTAAACTCCTGAATGCGTCAGGGTATCAGGTCATAGTTGTCAGCAACCAGTCTGGCGTGGCCAGAGGTCTTTTTAGCGAGGAGGCAGTTAGGATATTCAATCAGCATATTACCCAGCGTCTTGCCCCTTTTGGAGCTCGAATTGATGCCTTTTATTTTTGCCCGTATCATCCCGATGCTGTGGTGGAGCGCTATCGTATTGATCACCATGAGCGCAAACCCCGTCCTGGAATGATTGAACGCGCTGCGCGCGAGAGAAATCTTGACCTGACGCGTTCTTTTTTAATTGGAGATCATGCGACAGATATTCAGGCGGCCACCGCGGCTGGAATACCAGGTTATCTGTTCAAAGGAGATAATCTTTTCTCTTTTTTAAAGCGCATTATTCCAATGTCCTCATCAGCATGTGTGATTTTTCATGATTGAAAATTTTAAATTCGGCCGCATCGCTGTTATCGGTGACCTTCTCTTGGACAAGTATGTGTTCGGTTCTGTTGGGCGTATTTCGCCAGAGGCACCAGTCCCGGTCTTACTTAAAACACGCCTGAGCGCTGTACCCGGTGGTGCAGCCAATGTTGCCGTCAATGCTGCGGCTCTGGGTTGTACGGTTAATCTGATTGGGGTTGTAGGAGAAGATGAACAAGCAAATACCCTACGCCAGACCATAAAAAATTGGCCAGGTATTGATGTGAAAGGATTAGTGGTTGAATCTGGATGGACAACTATTTCTAAAACACGTGTGCTGAGCGGACAACAGCAGATTGTCCGTATTGATGAAGAGAATATCATAAATTTTTCTCAAATTACCAATTATCGTCTTATAGAATCGGTAAAAAAAGCACTGGAAACAGCAGATTTATTGATTTGTTCCGACTATGCTAAAGGAGTGCTGTCTGATTTTGTCCTGCGTGCGGTTATTGATCATGCGCGATCCGTAAATGTGCCAATTATTGTTGATCCAAAACGCAAGAATTTTTCTGCTTACCGAGGTGCTTCCCTAATCACTCCAAACCGTTCGGAAATGGCACAGGCAACAGGGCACCCTCTAACCAGTGACGTTGAAGTCGAAAAAGCCGCTCAGATTGCCTCAGAGCAATTTGGGGGCGATGTTCTAGTCACCCGCTCGGAAGAAGGTATGACCCTGTGGCAGCGGAACGGCAATGTGCGCCATGAAGCTGCTCGTAAGTCTGAAGTTTATGATGTTTCCGGTGCGGGAGATACCGTCCTGGCCACGGTTGCCGCTGTTCTATCTGCGGGTCAGGATATTAATACAGCCGTTGTCATTGCAAATGTTGCAGCATCCATTGCTATAAGTAAGCTCGGCACAGCTGCCGTCTCCAATACTGAGCTTAGTCATGAATTAATAGAAGATATCGCTGATACAGGCATGGTTGCCTCTCTCTCCCAAGCACGACGTATGATACAGAAGTGGCGCCAGCATGGGGCGTCTATCGTGTTCACTAATGGCTGTTTTGATTTGGTGCATCCGGGCCATATTTCGCTCCTGCGCGGAGCGGCGCAAAAAGGAGATAAACTGGTTGTTGGCATTAATAGTGATGCCTCCGTACGGCGTCTCAAAGGACCAACCCGCCCGGTTCAGAACGAGCAGGCGCGAGCCATCGTGATTGGTGCCCTGCGCGAAGTAGACATGGTGATCATCTTTGATGAAGACACTCCTCTGGAAATTATTAAAGAAATCATACCTGATGTACTTGTGAAAGGTGCCGATTATACTGAGGGTTCTGTAGTTGGTGGGGATATAGTAAAAAAACATGGCGGACGAGTAGAGATAATTAATTTGGTGGAAGACTTCTCAACCAGTAATTTGGTTAAAAAAATGATCCAGTCACATCACGTTTCTCTGAAAGGCATGATGGGCGATAAATGACCCATCCCATGGTAGAGAAACAGCCTTCTCTCGATACAGAATCGAGTACTCAGTGGACAGAATGGATGGTGCAAAAGGCTCTCCCGCTCTGGAGTGCCGCGGGATATGATCGCACACGGCGATTATATCATGAACGTTTAACGTTCGACGCAACCCCAATCGTTACGCCTGACTTGCGTCTAATGGTCCAAGCCAGACAAATTGCGACCTTTTGCCGCGCTTCTCTAGACGGTGTTTTTAATGCCTCTCAAGACGCCTTGGACTGCCTGGCTGAAGTGCAAAATCGCTATTGGCGTAGCGATAACCAACCTGGTTGGGTCTTCGCTTTAGGGGTAGATGGACGCCCATCGAAAACAACGCGAGACTTATATGCCCATGCTTTTATTTTGTATGCCTATGCTTGGACTTATCATCTGAGCAGAGATAAAAATCTCTTAAAAACCGTAAACGAAACAATTAATGAAATAGAAAGTATTTTTCAGGAAGGATTTGAGGGTTTTTTGAGTGAATTCCCGGTGATTAATAGTATGCGCCATCAAAACCCTCATATGCATTTACTTGAGGCGTATCTAGTATTGTTTGAAGTAACTGAAGATCAATTTTACCTTGATAAGGCGAAGTATATTGTTGCGTTGGTGAAGAATAAATTTATTAATTCACGTTCTGGTATGGTAATGGAATTTTTATCATCGAACTGGACCGTATGTGAAAAATTTGGATCTAATGCTGTAGAGCCAGGACATCTATTTGAATGGTCTTGGCTTATGAGTGAGGTTATACGTCTTAGCCCAGAAGATCCTAAAATAAAAAATCTACATACTATAGCAGAACGTCTTTTTAATTCTGGCGTACAGTATGGAATTGTACACGGAATGGTTTGCGACGGCATAACAGACGACGGGACTATCACACATACCAGCACTCGTATCTGGCCACAGACGGAACTGATTCGCCTTCTGGCCTACCGTAGTAAAAGGTTGACAATAAATATGCAAAATATAACAGAAAACTACTTGTTCGTTACCATGACGCGCATATTTTTTTCATCTTATGCCCCTAATTCTCTACAGGGGGGATGGTTTGATCGCCGAAACGCAAAAGGAAAAATAACTGTTGATCATATGCCTGCAAGCTCCCTTTATCATATTTATGGTGCTGCTAGAGAATTTTTCAGTTCTGACCAAGTGACGCGCCTCCCAAAAATGTAACCATTTAAAAATAGATTCCGAAAAGGATACGGACGGATGAAGCGCAGTCGTTTGGCGGAAGGGTTGCTGGGGGGGGGCATGTCACTACGGATCGTAGTTTCTGACCCTTGTATCGAGATATTGTAGCTGCAAGACAGTTTTTTTCCGCTCCAAATTAGCGGTTTAATGCCTTTCCCTCTTTCCCATCGAAGGAAGTTCAAGTGTCTATTCAACCTCGCCTTCACGTCACTCTTGATGGTTTTAATCTTGCTCTTCCTCGTGGCACAGGGGTAGCGACCTATGCGCGAACATTGAGTTATGCTCTCAAAGAGATGTCCTATGAAGTCGACGTGCTGTATGGCCTGAATATTCCAGCTAAAGCACAAAGTCTGCTTCGTGAGATTCTATTTTTCGATCAGGTCTGCTCGGAGGAACAAAGCCGTCGGGCACGTTTCATGGGCGCACGCTGGAAGGAACGATTTCGCGCCGAACTTCTGGGGCATCGGGCGGTTAGTATTCCGGTAGATAGGCATGTGGACACCCGTTCTTTTTCGGAGCGACTTCCAGCCTTTGATAGCTTGTTTAATGCACGGGATCTGTTCATCACCGCATGGACACATTATCGTCGGACCCGTCGTTTCCTAAATATCACACTTCCCAATACGCCAGATGTCATGCACTGGACTTATCCGCTACCAATCAGGGCCCGCAATACAAGGAATGTCTATACCATTCACGATCTTGTTCCTTTGCGATTGCCGCATACTACTCTGGATAATAAGACCAACCATCTTCGGTTAATCACGGATATTGTACAGAATGCAGATGCGATCTGTACTGTTTCGGAAGCTTCTAAGCGGGATATTATCGATTTCGCGCCCCAAGCCTCAGCCATCACCTATAACACCTATCAGTCAGTCAGAGAGCAGAGCGCTGTCCAAAATCTTTCCATTGATATTATTAGACAGACCCTTAACCGGCTCTATGACCTTAGAGTAGGTGGATATTTCCTTTATTACGGCTCTATCGAGCCCAAAAAGAACATCGCGCGCCTCATTGAAGCTTTTCTGGCATCCGAAAGCCAACGACAATTGGTCGTGGTAGGTGCAATGGCTTGGAAAGCAGAAAACGAACAGCAGCTTTTAGAACGTGGCAAGCGTCTGGGACGTATTATCCAGATGGAATACCTACCGGAAAATGATCTCATGATGTTAATCCGTGGCACAAGGGCTGTTCTGTTTCCCTCCCTTACCGAGGGTTTTGGGTTACCCGTTGTAGAAGCTATGATGATGGGAACACCTGTCATGACCTCTCGAGAAGCATCACTGCCGGAAGTCGTAGGGCAGGCAGGTCTAATGGTGGATGCATATGATACAATCAGCATCATGGAAGGTATTCAGACACTTGATCAGGACGATGCCCTCTGCAATCAAATGTGTCAGAAGGGGCCAGTACAAGCACGGAATTTTGACATGACAAATTACCAGGCCAAACTGAAGAAATTCTACAATACTGTCTTGGACTGACGGTTTTTGCAATGGTTTCCGGTCTGCGTTTTGAGCAGATTGGGAGTTGTCCCTCGCTGGATGGCTATGCGCTCGCGTTCAATCTTTCGAGAAAGAGGAAGCGGGGCATAGGCTTGAGATGCGGCTTCTTCCTGTGAACCTTTGAGACAAAGCCCTTCTTTTCCATGAAGTCTTCATTGGCTTTTGAGCGATACGCTGTATCAGCCCAGACGCTTGAGGCCGTATTGGTTTTATCCAGCAGCCCATCGATCGCACCCGCTCGTGTCAGACGCTCGCGGAACAGCCAGGCTGTTCTGGCATCAGGCACCCGATCTGAAAGCCCCGGCCAAGGAAGCGCATGAACGACAGGCGATCGTTGATCAGATACTCTGTCCGTTCATCGGACAAATTGTTCAACGTCTGGATCACCAGGATTTTGAACATCAGTATCGGATCAAACGGCGGACGCCCGCCTTTTCTCCCGTCTGAATAGGCCAGTGCCTGTCCAGATCAGGGCGGAAGACTGCAAAATCCACAATCTGGGAAAAAGCTTCGAGCTGATCACCAAGCCCACTCAACCGGGCAAACCGCTCTTCAACATCACAGAAACCAGCCTGCCTGCCTCATAGCGCCATTCCTTCAACCAGAACCGGACGAATGGAATCACAGAGCTGGTTTCAAAACCAGGGGGTTTTTCGAACCCTACACCTGATGTTCTGAGATCGTTTCATCCAGGACGTAGGGACCTGCGGCCCTGCTGTCAATAAAGCTCATCCCGATTGGGCTTGCTGTTATGGACGACGGTTGTCCCACTTCCAGGAAACCGCCCTGCCCGCTTTTCTTCCCAGGTCAAACGTCGCGTCTTCTCTGGCTGTTCATTCTTCTTCTCTTTAGCCTGCTTAACGACCGGAACAGGCTGGATGGTGGCTCTGGAGACCTCTTTCAACACAGGCGCGGCTTTCACCTGAAGAGCCCGCCGGACCCTCTCCCGAAAGGCTGGCAGCGGAATATCGAACGCTTCCCCATAACGATCGAAAAGCCAAAGACGGATTGATTCATACGACCAACGCTCCGCGATGAATGTCTGGATCTGCTCCGTTTCCCGGATCAGGAGCACCCGACAGGCATCCCGCCCCCGGGGAATGGGTAATCCTGTCTTACGATCTGCATTCACAACGGCCATTGTTTCTTCCTCAGGCCTCTCCTGTTTTGAAATGACGGGCTCTGTCCCGAAAGGTTCTTGTCCCATAAGCAACCGCTGTACGACCCGAGCTGCTGGAATGGTCTCGTCAGACCGGAAGCGCACGTAGCCCGGACGTGCCGGTGGTTTCCAGGAGTTTGCCTTCCGTCTGATCCGCCCCCAGTCTTTTTTTGCAAAGCCGTGCAGCTCAAAGACCTGCTGCCTCACCCCCTTGAACCCTGGCAACCGCACCAAACGCGCCATAACAGCCTTGATGGCATCATCACTGCGTGTGGTCCGGATCGCAGCCTGGATCTCTCCCTGCCATTCCTGCACACGCTCCCGGGTCATCCGCCAGGACCAGGTGGGCTTTGCTTTCAGGCTCGGCAACTGAGCCAGCTCGAACTCCGTTCCCCAAGACAAGCGACCGTATTTGTCTGAAACCTGTCGGCGTCCATGTTCCCGCTGAAAGGCTGCGTTCTCTCCATCCGTAAAGAGCAGCCACCACAGGAAACGCGTCGTTCCCTGTTCGGGGTATGCGAAGAAACGCACACCGGCTGCGCCCTTCTGCCGCTGACGACAGCGCTGCCAACGGGACAGTCCTATGTCATAGCGCTCGGCAAATTTCTCTTCGAGCGCCAGAAGTTTCTCTGCTGAGACAACCCCGGAGACATGCCAGGTATATCCACGGGCCACAGCACTCTGCATGGCCTGCATGACGGATGTCTTGTGCACCGGGATCTGCATCTCTCACCTTCACTCAATCCCAGAAATCGCAGTTTTCAGCGGTATCTCGGAAACTCATGGAAACGCTCGAATATGTACGATAAAGCATGATAACTCACGATATCGCAACATCATATAAGTTAAAGAACTTCGATAAAAAAATGAGCTTTGCAACTTTATAATAAGAAGTTCCTCATGCGAATGAGGAAGAATGTGCCGCCCACACATCTGACTTGACCCTGGGCCAGAGAAATTTTCATACTGAAAAACGGATGGAGAGACGCCTCGCGAAAAAGACAATCTCCCCACCCTTAGCCTACAGACGACTACTCAGCGGGTGACTTCAGAGCGGCCCCAACCGCTTACCCCAAGGCTCAGGACATTCCCCCAGTGTCCTGAGCCACTCATCTGCTACTCAGCAGACGCAATCCAACAATTTGTCAGAACAGGGCTAGAGAGAGGAAAAGCTCTCCGTCAGGGACGCTCATGCCAGGGAACCGCGCGCTTTTCTCCGAGATCGTGAGGATCAATTTCAATCCCGGCTTTCAACAGGGCGCGCATCAACACCTCTTTTTGGGTTGTATCCCGAAGAGCGGCTGTCCGGCTTAATGCCCGCATGGTTGTCTCAGTGACTTTCACATTGAGATTGACGGCTTTCTGGCGCGGCTGCGGCATGGATTTCTTCCTGGCAAGAGAGAGGAAATGCAAAGGCATGCATGATTACATACTATAGTTGATAAACTTATAGTGTGTAAGTCGTCACGGTCCCATCATGGACATGAAACGGCTTGTCGGAAAGAATTTTGCGCGCCTGAGGCAGGAGAAGGGACTGACCCAGGAGCAGGTGGAAGAACGCTCCGGGTTCAGCCAGCAGTATCTGAGCGGTCTGGAGCGTGGTCACCGCAATCCGACAGTCGTGACGCTGTACGAACTGGCACAGGCGCTTGAGACGACGCCTGTGGAGTTCCTGAAGCCTGTCAGTTTCGACTGAACGTTCCTGCTGGAAAGCAAACGTGAGAAACTGCACGTGTTGATGAAGATCCGCAGGAAGCTACTGGAACTGAACAGGAGACATTACATGAAACACCTGTCGCTGATTTTCATGACCCTGACGCTTCTTCTTTTACCAGCTTCAGGCTTTGCCCAGAACGCAGAAGACTGGCTGCCTCAGTCAGGAGTTAAGTCGCCCTATAGCCCTTTGGCCGTTCCAACAACGCTGAAGCCAGTCCCGGACTCTCTGGCGAGCCTGTTGAGCAAAGGCTACCGGATTACGACTACAGCGGATTATGGCGGCTCAGGAGCCCTTTTCACGTTGTTCCGGCACAAGCAGACCGTGCTCTGCGTTCTGACGGCCCCGACGCCGGGAACAGATCAGAACGTCCCGACATCACGCTGCTGGTCGCTGAATGAACCGACGTCAGAGGCAGTGAAAAAGTAACGGATGAAGAGGCAGTCTGAGAAACATCAGCAAGGGATGTCAGATATTTTTCAGACTGCTTCGATCGGCCCGGGATAGGCCTGTACGAGCGGATCATGGGTCAGAAGAAGCAATCCTTCCACCATGGCCTGTGCCACAAGGATGCGGTCAAAAGGATCCCGATGCACATCAGGAAGCTGTCCGACCGCCAGGGCATGCTGCCCGGTGACGGGTAGTTCCTCATAGCCGTTTTCGATCAGACCGCGTCGTAGCAGATGGGGATCGATCTGGAAGTCTACACGTCCCAGTCCTGCCTTGATGGTGACTTCCCACAGGCTGGCAGCACTGAACACCAGGACATTGTTCTGATCTTCCATCAGGGATCTTGCACGCACTGACAGCCTGTCAGGCTCTCCGGCAGCCCAGAGCAAAAGATGGGTATCCAGAAGCAGCTTCATGCCGGACCGTCGAACAGGGAGATGACATCTTCCTGGCCCATGCGATCAAAGTCCTCCGGAACCCGGATCTGTCCGGCCAGAAAACCCAGACGGCGCTTCTGTGTCTCTTCGGGAGCCGTAATCGGACTGACCCGCACCATGGGCCGACCGGCTTTGGCGATGATGAAGCTTTCCCCTTTCATGGCGGCCTCGATCAGCCGGGACAGATGGGTCTTGGCTTCGTGAATATTGACCGTCCGCATGACAGAAAACTCCTGATCCAGATCACGAAAACTTAGTCATACTGATTTAGTTTATCAAGAGAGATCTTTCTGCAGCCGGTATTACGATACGACGGCTTTAAATCGTCAGATCCGGAAGTAAGCAGCTTCCGCCCTCGGTCCGGGCCTCAGACCCGACTGGTAAAGCGGTCTCCAGCTTCGACGGGACGGACAGTGATGTCTACCTCCCGCTGATAAATTTCGGTGCGGAGAAAGCGGATTTCGTCTTCAGCCTTTTCAGGTGGTTTGTCGATAAACCAGGCTTTGGGCCGACCATCGGAACCGTCGTTCCAGCAGTACCCTCGGGCCTTGAGTGTGTCCTTGAGCTCGAAGGGCGCGTATTCGGCCCACAGACGCTTCCAGACTGTTCTGGCACGCTCCAGTAGCAGGGATAGGGCGGAGCGGTTCTCCGGGAAGCCTGTATGGCCCAGAAGGGCGATGGCAGCCTGACAGTCATCCACCGCCCGGTGCCCGTCAAAGAAAAATCCGGCCTGCAGACCCAGATGCCCCAGTTTGCGCCCCTCAAAGCCTGCCTGGTTCCAGGGAACGTCTTCCATGGAGCAGGCCCAGGGTCTGTTCACAAAAGCCGGGCAGAAACGTTCGAGGAAAGGACGATCGAATGCGGCATTATGAGCAATCACCAGACTGGCATCCGGGGCGAAAGCCGCCACGTCGTCAGCCGAGACGGTCTGGCCGGCCAGACGTCCGGGCGTTAGCCCTGTCAGATCCTGGACAAGGGAAGGTACGGGAATGGAAGGTTCTCGCAGACGGCTGAAGGCAGGCAGGGTTCCGAGCAGGATTCCATCGATGCGATAAATGAATGGAACCATGCCAATTTCGATAATTTCGTCCTGTCGAGGATTCAGACCGGTGGTCTCCAGATCCACAAATAGACCGGTGCGCAGCCCCCTGCCCTCAGGTCTGTGGTTCAGAACGGAAGGACGTAGGCGTCTGAGCACCCGATAATCTTCCGAAGCTTCCAGATGGTTGGCCAGAGCGTCCAGAGAGCGGTTAGGAAGAGGAAGGTTATCCACAGGCATTCAGGTTTCAAATAGTTTTAAATGTTTTAAATAGTTTTAGGAGAAAAAAAGTCGATTTTATCTTTTTTTTTCAATGCCTTGCAAAGAAGGATGGTTCCTAAAAGACGGAGTTTGGTTCCTAAAAGACGGAGTTTGGTTCCTAAAAGACGGAGTTTGGTTCCTAAAAGACGGAACTTTCACAGGTGGGTGGGGCAGATTAAGGCTTTCTACCTTAAGGCCTTTCCTTCTCCGTCTATTAGGAACCCAAAGAAGAAAGTTGCTTCTCTGAACGGTATCTCATGATGAGAAGTGGTCCGTCTCGTCCACTTTCTTCGTAAAGGTCATATTCCGGAAGGTCGTTCCGTTTAACAAACGCTCTAAGTTCGTATGAACATCTTTTAAAAGTTCCTTGGCTACCACTACGTTCATAAATTAACCGGAATGACCATTTAGCTTCGTTTTTTCCGGCCGCTACTCTTGCTAATCTATATAAAAATCTTCCGAGCCCAGGTTTTAAAAGGAAATAATCTGGATGGACGGTAAGGACTTCAGGATCTTCTGATTCTACTACTGCAGAGTATAGCCAATTAGGAAGCTCTATCTCTACAGCCATTACACGCCCTGTATCTGCATATGATATGGTTTTATAATCGTTTATTAATCCAGATCCAGTAGTTTCTCGAACAGTACGGCCGCCTCTAGTCTTCTTTTCGCCACGAACTATTTCAAGAGAAGTTTGTTTAAGGCGCCGTAAAGCGGTTTCAACTGCTTCATATTGCCTACCGCCATCAGATTGCCGACAAAATTTTAATATGTCTGACACTTGAGGAGAAAAAATTCGGCCAGGTTTTTCTCCTAAACCAGATCGATATTTATTCATAGCTTCGGTTAAATATGAAATACCCATCAAAATTATATCATAATCCCAAATAGAGGCCATGCCATCAGGACCACTAGTTATACGTACATAACCATCAGGAAGATGATGTATCATTACATCATTTTCGCGTTTATCTTTTTTAGATAGACGAAATACTGCGACATCCATAACGCCACGATTATCTTTTGTCGCAAGATCGTATAATCCGGGAACAAAAAAATCCCCTTGTTCTTGATCAGAAGGAGCGGAGCGAAAAGTTTTGCTAGAGGGACCTTTTTCAATAACCATAAGAGATCCTTTCAATTTCATTTTAATATTAAATTCACTTAAAAACATCTCCTTCTAAGGCCCTATAAATCGCCATATTTATAATCCCTGCACGAGCCTGACCGGTTCTTTTGGCAATTTCATCAACGCGCTGCAGCAGTTCTGGGGCAATCGTTAAACTGATTTGTCGTTTATGTCCTTTCGGTATGCCCTTGTTGTATGTTTCTGGAATTGATTCTGTGGAAATTCCACCATCCGGTGCTCCCGCAATGAATGCGTCCTCTACCGAGGAAGAGGTTGGTCTCTGGGGTCTTTTCAAAATAACCATTATGATATCCTTATGATATTTATTTAATATTAAAAAGAGATCCAATTAGCTTTTCAATCTCTTTGCAAGCCTTTGCGTCTTTTATGGGCATCTCCGCAACAGATAACCCAGCACCACTAGCGTTACTAAATGCTTTTCGACGCCGAATAGGCATATCTAAATATTGAAATTGCTTCACTTCGGACACAGCAGATGCTGCTTCCGAGTTATCCGATGAATGCAACCCCGGATCTGCTTGGTTCATAACAGCAAAGCAATTTAAGCCGTCTCGGACGCTGCGTGCTTCATCAATTAGCTTAGCCATATCATCGAGAGCCCACACATCGTATGAGCGTGGAGCAAATGGAACTAATAAAATATCCGATAAAATTAATGAGGCGCGTAGAGCTGTAGAATCTCTGCCTCCTGCATCTATAATGATATCGTCCCATTTGTTTTTCTGCTGTTGGATTTGTCCTCGTAAAGTAGGACCGTCCGCATATTGTGCACAGGCAATTCCAGGGCTCTGTTTCGCTTCTGTACGGATAGAAATCGCAGAGGCTGCGGTTCCTTGGCGATCTCCATCGATCAACCAGACGTCTCGTCCTTGGAGCGCTCTAAAAATAGCAATTTGAACTGCAAGAGTGGTTTTCCCTACACCGCCTTTCGTGTTGCCAACAGTGAGAATCATATAATCTCCTTTTTACATCTTTTTAATATTAAAAGAATGTCCAATAAGCGTTTAAATAAGTCTCTAAAAATATGTTTTAGATTAACCACATTTTCCTTGCAATAGTCTGCTCCTCGTCGCCGGAGGCGTTGGCGTAAATGGCGGTGGTGGAGAGCTGGGCATGACCGAGCCATTTCTGCACGAGATTGAGCGGAATGCCGGTGGAGACCGCCGCCACGCCAAAGGCATGCCGCAGGCCCTTGGGAGAGGCGGCCGGCCCGGACAGACCGGCCTCATCCATGACCCGGTGCACCATGCGCCAGCCGGTCATTCGGGCCACCGGCCACAGACGCAGGGAGCGACCCCGGTCCCGACGCGCCTGCGCTTCGCGGACGCCGTGTACCAGATCAAGCGCCTCGAGCAGGGCAGGCGGGACGGGCACGGCCCGGTAAATCCCAATCTGGCGCTTCTTTAGGCTTTCGAACACCAGCACGCCGCCGACCAGATCCACCCGGTCGGCGGTCAGGGCCAGGGCCTCGGACAGGCGGCATCCCGACCAGGCCAGGGTCATGGCGAGCGTGCGGACATCGCGTGGCGCCCGCTCGGCCACTTTCAGGAAAGCGGTGCGCTCGGAAACGGTCAGATATTTCCGCGCCCCCGAGGGATCAAACAGCTGCATCCCCGCCTGAGGCGCCACGCCACCGCCAGACGGATCCTTCCTGTCAAATCCCCGAGGTGCAGGAGCCTGCGGCTCCTGCCGGGAGCGCGAGGGCAGCGCCCTCGTTTTCACCGTCACATCGCGTCCTGTCATCCACCCGTTTCCTCTCGATACCCGCGACGCTGCTTCACCCGCACCCAACGGACCAGCTCTTTCTGAGCGGCAACCGGATCGCCAAAACGCTCCCGCCGCTCCTGACCGGTGGTCCCCAGACGCCCCCAGGAGCGGACAAGGACAGTGCCGCCAAAGAGATCGTCCTGCAGGGTCAGACGGTAGAAGCGCCAGCAGTTGGTCGCCGGGTCAATCCGCTGCAGACGCGCACTTTCAGGGAAGAGGCTGAACTGGCGGGACGGAGCCGTTTGCGGAGCTTTGGGCATTAGATCCCGAAAAGTGTAACAGGTCCGGATCCGAACCGTCAGGGGCTTTTTCTCCAGGGATACGGATTTTCGGGGCTTTTCCGCAGATCGTGAGAGCGGGACGGGAAGGAGCAGTGTCCTCAGGCATGGGTGCGGAAGGCGCAGGGTGTTACACTATAGGTAATAACGTACCATCCCTACCCTCCCTGCAGGAGGCGTCGGTAACGTGGAGGATTCGAAAAACCCCTTAGTTTTGAGACCTGCTCTGTGATTCCATTTCCTGGGTGTTGATTGCAGGAATGACGGTATGAAGCAGTCTGGTTTCTTTGATGTTGAAGAGCGGCTTGCCCGGTTGAGCGGGCTTGGTGATCAGCTCGAAGCGTTTTCCCGGACTGTGGATTTTTAAGCGTTCTGTCCTGATCTGGAAAAGGCTCTGGCGTATTCTGATGGCAGCAAGGTCGGAAGACCGCCATTAGATCCCGTACTGATGTTCAAAATCTTGATGATCTAGACGTTGAACAACCTATTTGATGAACGATTGCCTGTCGTTCATACGCTTCTTTTGGTCTGGGGCTTTCAGATCGGGTGCCGAATGCCAAAACGGTTTGGTTATTCCGCAAACGCCTAGCATAGGCGGGTGCGATCGATGAGTTGTTCAATCGTTTTGACGCAATCCTGCGCAACGCCGGGTATTTTCCGATGTCAGGCCAGATTCTGGACGCCACACTGGTGGCTGCTTTAAAGCAGAGAAAAACGATCTTCGTGAAGGGCGGATCCCACAGGACTGGCAGGACAAACCAGCAAAACTGTCGCACAAGGATCGTCATGCGCGCTGGACACTGCCAGTGATGGTGCGCGATTGAGAGAAGGGCTGCTGGATAAAACCAATATGGCCTCAACAGGCTGGGCAGATATGACCTACCGCTCCAAAGCCAACAAAGACTTCATGGAGAAGTAGGGTTTTGTCTCGAAGGTTCACAGGAAAAAGTCGCATCTCAAACCTATGCCCGAGCATATCCAGAAATCGAATGCTGGAAAGTCCGTGATCCGCTCACGTGTCAAGCATGTCTTTGCCGATCAGAGATCACAGACGGGACTGTTCGTGCGAACCGTAGACTTAACGCGAGCCGCCATGAGGATCGGACTGGCCAATATCGTTCACAACATGCGCCATTTCTTCTTCGAAAGAGTGAACGCGAGCGCGTAGTCACCCAGCAGGAGACAACCCCCAATCTGCTCAAAACGCAGGTCGAAAGCGCCCCAAAGAACCGTCAATCAAATCACTAAAACCTAGAAATTAAGGGTTCTCCGATCTCCCCATCTTCCTAGCTGCAACCATCATCTTCTGGTTACGTGTCCTAAGCCTAAAAAACCCGAAAAGTACCGCGGCACAGTGTCAATTTATTATTGACATTTCTAAAAAATTAACATTTAACCCGTTTTTTTTGTTAATTCACAATGACGTGACGGATTATATAATGGCCACAGTAACTAAAAATTGGACAGAAGTTTCACAACAAGGCGGAACAATTGGAGCACCTGGACAGACAACAATTCTAGTTGGATCACCGACATCTGCAATTAATGAGGTAACATTCGAAGGTAACGTTATTTTTAATAATAACGGTAAAGTTACATTTGAAAAAGTAACTATATCTGATGGATCATCCATAACTTTAAATAGCGGTACATCAATCACTTCTAACCAATCTGATATTCCATCAGGAACTATAAATATCAATGGAGGAAGCATTAAATATCCAAATGCATATCAGACATCAGGAAATGTAGTAGTTAATTTCGGAGACACAACTTCAAAAACAAACAACCTTACCTTTAATGCATCCGCGCTTGCAAATGTTACATTTAATAATGTCGCACCTGGAGATCATATCACAATATCAAATGACTATAATTCATCAAATGAAAAATTAATTGATTCCGCCAGCGGAAAGGTGGAAATTGTATATTACAATTCATGGTCTTCAACACCAAATGTTGTAGCTATATTCAATGTAGCAAAAAAACCTGATGGCACTTACTACAAAGCATCAGATTTTTCTATTTCTAGTGACAGTGCAAGCAATACGACAACTTTTGTTTGTTTTCTTTCTGGTACCCTGATCCAAACATATTCTGGACTAACCTTAGTAGAAGACCTTGCTATCGGAGATGAAGTAATTGCTTACGTCAATGGTGCTGAAGTTATCCGTCGTGTGACTTGGGCTGGGCAAGCTCACTGCAACGTTCACGCCCATCTTCCTGACGATAAAGCAGGTTACCCGGTACGCATCCTCAAGGATGCCATTGCTAATGGTGTACCTTTCAAGGACATGCTGATCACGGCAGAGCACTGCCTGTTCTTCGAAGGAAAGTTCGTTCCTGCCCGGATGCTCATCAACGGTCGTTCGATCTTCTACGACAAGTCCATCACGTCTTACGATTACTACCACATCGAAACCGAGGATCATTCGGTTATCATAGCCGATGGTATGCTCACCGAAAGCTATCTCGACACCGGTAACCGTCGCTCCTTCACGCAGAAAGGATCTGTGGTTTCCATAGGCGGAAGTCGCAATCTAAACTGGGAAGATGCAGCGGCCCCACTGGCTACTGACCGTGCGTTCGTCGAGCCTCTGTTTCGGCAGATCGAAGCCCGTGCTGTTCTGTCAGGCCATGATTCGCAGGTCCCCGCTCGAACAATGGTCAACGATGCCGATCTGTATCTGGAAACAGAAAATAGAACGGTTATTCGTCAGATCCGGGAGAACAACGGCCGGGTGATGTTTATGATCCCTGCAGGTGTCGAGAGCGTCCGGATTGTCTCGAATGCCAGCCGTCCCTGTGACGCTGTAGGGCCTTTTGTCGATGACCGTCGGATACTCGGTGTTCTGGTTGGTGACGTCAGACTTTTTGAAGGCAATACGACTGCAACCCTGACGGCGCATCTACAGGATGCTGATCTGTCAGGTTGGAACAATGTCGAAGACGGCACAATGCGCTGGACGGGTGGGAATGCCCTTCTGAATCTGGGGCAGCGTCCGATTGGTAGCATTGCTCTAATGGCTCTGCAGATCCATGCAGCAGGCCCGTATCTCTTGGCGGATACTACGTCTGAACGGGCAACCCTTCAGGCTTGAGGGACTATGTCCTGACGCTTCAAAAGCGTCAGGACATTTCTATTTTATGCCGTGCACGTTTTATGCATGGAAATGGAGGGATCGAAGAACCGTTGATTGGCCGCGGATGGCTCCTGATTTCAGGATTTTGGCGATTTGATTGACTACTTTTGGTTCGTTTTCGCTCTGCGTTTTGAGCAGATCGCGGGCTATCGCCAGTGGGATGGCTACGCGCTCGCGTTCAACCTCTCGAGGAAGAGGAAACGGCGCATATTATAGACGATATTGGCCAGACCGATCCGCATGGTGACCCGGGTAATACCCACGGTTCGGACGAGCAGACCCATCTGCGATTTCTGATCGGCAAAGACATGCTCGACGCGCGAGCGGATCACTGATTTCCCTGCATTGGACCGCTGAATATGGCGGGGCATGGGCTTGAGATGCGGCTGTTTCCTGTGAACTTTCGACCAGCGTTGCGTCCAGGATCTGGCCGGACATCGGCAGATACCCGGCGTTACGCAGGGTGGCGTCAAAGCGCTCGAACAGCTTCTGGACGGCGCCAGCCTCAGTCAGACGCTCACGGAACAGCCAGACCGTTTTGGCATCGGGCACCCGATCTGAAAGCCCCAGGCCAAGGAAGCGCATGAACGACAGGCGGTCGTTGATCAGATATTCCGTTCGCTCGTCGGAGAGATTGTTCAGCGTCTGGATGACTAGGATCTTGAACATCAGTACCGGATCGAACGGGGGACGGCCGCCTTTGATCCTGTCTGAATAGGCCAGAGCCTTCTCCAGATCAGGGCGGAAAGCCTCAAAATCCACAGTCCGGGAAAATGCTTCGAGCTGATCGCCAAGCCCGCTTAACCGGGCCAACCGCTCTTCAACATCAAAGAAACCCGCCTGCTTCATCTTCCATTATCTACAATCAACGCAGGAGAGATGGAATCACAAAGGTAGTCCCAAAAACAGAGGGTTTTTCGAACCCTCCAGGTGAGAAGGCTCTCGAGGTTATCGAGTCCTGAAGCCCGCCGAAGAAGAAGATCAATCCTCATCTGCTCGCTTTGATGGAGCGGCAAAGAGCGGAACGGGAGAAAGGCTCCTGAGCCTCGTTCTAGTGTCTGAGAATGGGTATTCTCAGACACCAGGATGGAGATACTCCGAGCGCACAGAAGAACTTCTGTATTCCGTGCAGAAATATACCATTTCCATGCATAAAACGTGCACGGCATAAAATAGAAATGTCCTGACGCTTTTGAAGCGTCAGGACATAGTCCCTCAAGCCTGAAGGGTTGCCCGTTCAGACGTAGTATCCGCCAAGAGATACGGGCCTGCTGCATGGATCTGCAGAGCCATTAGAGCAATGCTACCAATCGGACGCTGCCCCAGATTCAGAAGGGCATTCCCACCCGTCCAGCGCATTGTGCCGTCTTCGACATTGTTCCAACCTGACAGATCAGCATCCTGTAGATGCGCCGTCAGGGTTGCAGTCGTATTGCCTTCAAAAAGTCTGACGTCACCAACCAGAACACCGAGTATCCGACGGTCATCGACAAAAGGCCCTACAGCGTCACAGGGACGGCTGGCATTCGAGACAATCCGGACGCTCTCGACACCTGCAGGGATCATAAACATCACCCGGCCGTTGTTCTCCCGGATCTGACGAATAACCGTTCTATTTTCTGTTTCCAGATACAGATCGGCATCGTTGACCATTGTTCGAGCGGGGACCTGCGAATCATGGCCTGACAGAACAGCACGGGCTTCGATCTGCCGAAACAGAGGCTCGACGAACGCACGGTCAGTAGCCAGTGGGGCCGCTGCATCTTCTACCCACGTCAGGGCACGCGCAGGACGCAGAGAAGCCACCTTGCCGCTCTGGCGGAATATTTTGTGGTTCTCTGTATCCAGGAAAGATTCAGAAAGCGCCCCGTCAGCGATCAGCACTGAGTGTTGAGCAGTCTCGACGTGATAGACATCGAACGTCGTCAGGTCGCGATCGTAGAAAATTGAGCGACCGTTGACGAGCATCCGGGCAGGAACGAACTTTCCTTCAAAGAACAGGCAGTGTTCCGCCGTGATAAGCATGTCCTTGTAAGGAACGCCGTCAGAAAGAGCATCCTTAAGGATACGAACGGGGTAGTTGGACAGATCATCTGCAAGATGCGGCTGGACAACGATTTTTCGCGTACCAACCCAGACGATAGCCTCGACCTTTTCAGACGCAGAGGCCGGATCCCAAACAACCAGCTCATCACCAATTGCCAGTGTTTCAACAGCCTTCTCGCCCTCAGGCGTGCGAATCATCGAACCAGGGAGATAGCAGGGAGTCGTACCAACGTAAGATACAACTCCAGCGCTGTCGGAGAAGGTTCCTGTGTAGCCCTTGCCAACATCATAAGTATAAGTGTTGGATCCACTCGTGATCGTCAGGATACCTGTAGTCTTGTCGTAGCTCGTTGTTCCAGTGACGTTCAGGTCGAGCTTATCACCCTGGCTGAAACCACGAATCACACCAGTAAATGTCTGGCCGTTAGCAACGTCGAGCGTATTGTCTCCGCCAGAGAAGTTGAACGTCTGACCAGCCCCGGAATTCGTTCCGTTGAGCGTAACGTCTGCGCCGTTTGTGAGGTTAACGGTTCCGCTCGTTCCCTTAAGGGCTTGATCAAAGGTCAGATTGGCGTCGGTGACATTGATGGTGCCATTGTTGGTGTAGCCTGCCGTTCCTGCGCCCAGAAACTGGATGTTTCCAGCGCCGGTTCCATGCGAAGTAATCGACCAAGTCCCGTTATTAGTAAAGCCGCCGCTTCCAACCTGAAAGAGTGCTGTCGAAGCGGCAGGTACGTTAATCGAGAATGTACCGCCAGTCTGGTTCGTAATCTGCTTGAAATTAAGATTCGTCGTCGATCCTGACGTTGCCGCAGAATCGTCGATGGAAAAGTTGCCGCTATTATTGAATGTGCCATTACCATTACCCCAGTTCGAGGTCATACCGGTGCCGCTGGTGTCGACGACCTTGATCGTTCCAGCATTGGTTAGGTTGGCGACATAAGGCGCTGAAATAGTGGAGGCACCTGCCGATTCCAGATCGATCGTACTGGTCGCGTCGTTATTGATAGTGCCATATTGGAGATAGACGGACGCGCCAGATGTCCCGTTAAGCTGTGAGAAACTCAACGTACCGCCAGTTTGCGTCAGTGTATCGCTTGACCCTCCAAGATTAGCGGTCGATCCAGTTCCAACTGTGGACGGCTTAAATGAAACCGTACCTCTATTGGTCAAACTTCCATAGAAATTATTGATCGTAGCCGCGGCAGAATTAAAATTATACGATCCAGTATTAATGATCGTGTTTCCAGCACTGCCAATTGTGGTGGCTGTAGTGTAAGTTACATCGGTTGAATTCGTATACGTTGTCACGGCACGAACCTTTCACTGTGGAATCAAAGGTTAGCTATCAACAAAATGTTTTTTCAATTAAAAAACCCCTCTCATGTTTATATATTTTTCACCTATGCGTGAGATAAAATGAGTAATGATTATTTTCAAAACTTGTATCAAAAAAAATATATGTCATTTTCCGCAGCATTATGCGGATGTTATCGATAATAAATTCCAATGAGGATTTGGGTATTTCTTCAATATCTCTGTTAAAGCGACGGTATCTTCCGATACATGCGAATATCCATTCTACGATCCAGCGCTGGTGCTGTTTCTCGGTCTGGCCTGACGGGCCAGTGACCTTACTGTCGCTTTTCTCCGAGACGATCCCGGCAGATCTTCAGGACACCTCGGACCGTCTGGTTCTAGCGGCACGGTCCCCGGCCACGCTGCGCGCCTATCGCACCGATTGGGCCGCCTTCGTCGCCTGGTGCCTCACCCATGACGTCACGGCACTGCCCGCTCGCCCCGAAACTGTCGCCGCCTGGATCGCGTCGCGTCTGGAGCAGGGCCGCAAAGCCGCGATGTTTAGTCCCGTGTTTTGATGGTTTGGTATTTTCACGCGAGGGGAAGGAAGCCTTATGGGACAGATACGTCATGGGAGCGCCACGACCACGCACGCCGTGCGAGCAGCAATACAGCGATCGCAGGCTTCGCTCGCGACGCTGAGCGAGGAGTTCGGGATCAACCCGAAAACAGTTGCAAAATGGCGAAAGCGTCAAACGGTTGAGGATCAGAAGACAGGTCCTAAAGAGCCGCGTTCAACGGTCCTGTCCGAGACGGACGAAGCGATGATCGTGGCGTTTCGCCGGCATACGTTGCTACCGCTGGATGACTGTCTTTATGCCCTGCAGGCCAGCATCCCTCATCTGACACGCTCGGCTCTGCATCGCTGCCTTCAGCGCCACGGGATATCCCGGTTGCCGGACATCGAAGGAGACAAGCCCAAACGACAGCGTTTCAAACGCTATCCCATCGGCTTTTTTCATATCGATATTGCCGAGGTCCAAACTGCTGAAGGCAAGCTGTATCTCTTCGTTGCTATCGACCGGACAAGCAAATTCGCTGTCACACAACTCGTCGGGAAAGCTGATCGGAAGACAGCCTGGGAATTCCTTGAATATCTCCTGAGCATCATCCCTTACCGGATCCACACCATTCTGACAGATAACGGCATCCAGTTCGCTGATCAGCCCCGTAACCGCAATACGGCCTGGTCTCGCCCCATGCGCTTCGACATGATCTGCGAAACTCACGAGATCGAACATCGTCTGACGAAACCCAATCATTCCTGGACGAACGGTCAGGTTGAACGGATGAACCGGACGATCAAGGAAGCAACCGTCAAACGCTTCCATTACGATAGTCATGAGCAGTTGAGGACACACCTTAATGACTTCATGGCAGCCTATAACTTCGGGCGAAGACTCAAGACCCTGAACGGCCTCACCCCTTACGAATACGTCTGCAAAATCTGGACTTCAGAGCCAGAAAGATTCATCATCAATTCAATCCATCAAAACACGGGACCAAACACCTAACACAATAGATGCGAATTAGTCTTGTATTGATATACTTAAGACATGCCCTGATCCGCTACGTATCATCAAAGATATTCAATACGGATCAAGACTTGAAACCAAATACTACATTGAATTTAATGTTGTCGCAGAAATAATATAGTTAACTATATTATACGGTCGCCAGTTCAAGCAACAGGCGGCCTAGTTCAGTTTTACCCATTCGCTTTGCATGATCGCGAAGCTGGTCAGCGGTAATGAACTTGTTGCGGAAAGCAACCTCAGCAGGTGAACCAACCAGCATGCCCTGACGGGACTGAATGGTTTGTACGAAGCTGCCAGCCTGCATCAGGCTATCGGGCATGCCGGCATCGAGCCAAGCGCAACCACGGCTGAGGCGATCAACCTGCAACGTGCCTTCTTCAAGGTACATGCGGTTGAGGTCGGTGATTTCCAGTTCGCCACGCGGGCTCGGCTTCACCTTTTTGGCAAAATCCACGACACGGTGGTCATAGAAATAAAGACCTGTGATGGCCCAGTTTGATTCAGGATTTTCTGGCTTCTCAACGACTTCGAGCGCTTTGCCACTTTCATCGAACGAAACCACGCCGTAACGCTCGGGGTCACGAACCTGATACGCGAAGACCGTCGCACCTTCAGGACGGTTTGCGGCCGCACGTAGCAGCACACCCAGATGATCGGCGAAGATCAGGTTATCGCCGAGTGCCAGTGCGCATGGGCAGCCTTCAAGCCAGTCTTCCGCAATCAGGAAGGCCTGGGCCAGACCGTCGGGGGAAGGCTGGATGCGGTATTTGAAGGTCACGCCGAACTGGGAACCATCGCCCAGAAGGCGTTGGAACTGAGGCATGTCATGCGGGGTCGTGATGATCATGATGTCCCGGATTCCCGCCAGCCAGGATAATGCCCTTCATGGGCTTCGTGTCGATCGTGCTCATGCGCGTGTTCCCAGTCGCTGTCCCGTGTATCGCTTGGAGCGGATACCTTCCCACCAGTCACGGTTGTCGAGATACCACTGAACCGTCTTGCGGATACCGGTTTCGAAGTCGTGTTTGGCTTTCCAGTCCAGCTCTTTTTCGGCATGGGACGGGTCGATCTCATAACGGAAGTCATGTCCGGGGCGATCCGTCACATAACGGATCAGACGCTCACGCGGGCCTTCCGGATCTGGCAGAAGTTCATCCAGAACAGCACAGATCTTCTTGACGACTTCCAGATTGGTGCGCGGCTGGCGGGCACCAATGGCGTAGGTCTCGCCTGGCTTACCAATTTCAACAGCGCGGACCAGAGCTTCAGCGTGATCTTCAACGAACAGCCAGTCACGAATGTTTTCGCCCTTGCCGTAAACCGGGAGTTCACGCCCTTCGATGGCATTGATGGTCACGAGCGGGATCAGCTTCTCCGGGAAGTGCCAGACGCCATAATTGTTCGTGGTATTGGTTACGAAGGTTGGCAAACCGTAAGTGTGATACCAGGCACGGACCAGATGGTCAGACGAGGCCTTGGATACTGAATACGGGCTGCGCGGATCGTAAGGTGTTGTTTCTGTAAATGGCGGATCGTTTGGCTCAAGATGGCCAAAGACTTCATCCGTGGAGATGTGATGAAAGCGGAACGCGGCCTTTTTTTTCGTTTCCGAGACCGTTCCAATATTTGCGGGCAGCTTCCAGTAGAGAATAGGTGCCGACAACATTGGTCTGGATGAAGACGCCAGGGCCATCGATTGAACGGTCCACATGGCTTTCAGCCGCCAGATGCATCACGGCATCCGGGCGATACTCCTCGAACAGACGTTGCATTTCAACGCCGTTCACGATGTTGGCGCGAGCGTGAGAGTAACGCGGATCGGAAGCAACTTCGACGACCGTATCTTCAGAGGCTGCATAGGTCATGCAGTCGACGTTCAGCACGCTATGTTCGGTGTTCTTGATGATATGACGCACTACAGCCGAACCAATGAAGCCGCAACCGCCTGTCAACAATATCCGCATTTCAACTCCTTAACATCACGGTAAGAGCATCAGCCCCGCCACAGGAAAGTACCTTACAGTGTTGTACAAGAGGCGCAAAATTCCCAGCTCAACAGCCTATTAGGTCACGTTGATAAAAGATCCAATCCAGAATTTTGCGGCGGCGATATTGAGGAAACTCATGAAGGATAAAGCGGTCTTGTCGTAGCGGGTCGCTATGCGGCGCATCTGCTTGAGCCTGTTAAACATCCGCTCAATGCGATTTCGGTCTCTGTAACGCCGCCAGTCTGTTTTCTGTGGGGCGTTGCGGCCTTTGCGTGATAGAATAACCGGCAGGATCCCGTGGATCAGCAGATCCTGACGGAAGCTGTCACTGTCATAGCCTCGATCAGCCAGCATGGCTTTGGGGTTTGGAACCGCCATCAGGGCATCCCAGACACCCTGTTCAGCCCAACGTCCGCGCTCAGAAGGCAGAAGCGGACCAATTATCGCCCATTCCTGATCCATCAGATCCTCTCGTGCCATCCCTGCTTCACCTTATTGCCTTCGTCGAAGAAACCCGTGAACCAGGTGTAGGGTTCGAAAAACCCCCTGGTTTTGAAACCAGCTCTGTGATTCCATTCTTCCGGTTCTGGTTGAAGGAATGGCGCTATGCGGCAGGCAGGCTGGTTTCTTTAATGTTGAAGAGCGGCTTGCCCGGTTGAGTGGGCTTGGTGATCAGCTCGAAGCTTTTTTCCAGATTGTGGATTTTGCAGTCTTCCGCCCTGATCTGGACAGGCACTGGCCTATTCAGACGGGAGAAAAGGCGGGCGTCCGCCGTTTGATCCGATACTGATGTTCAAAATCCTGGTGATCCAGACGTTGAACAATTTGTCCGATGAACGGACAGAGTATCTGATCAACGATCGCCTGTCGTTCATGCGCTTCCTTGGCCGGGGCTTTCAGATCGGGTGTTTGATGCCAGAACAGCCTGGCTGTTCCGCGAGCGTCTGACACGAGCGGGTGCGATCGATGGGCTGCTGGATAAAACCAATACGGCCTCAAGCGTCTGGGCTGATACAGCGTATCGCTCAAAAACCAATGAAGACTTCATGGAAAAGAAGGGCTTTGTCTCAACGGTTCACAGGAAGAAGCCGCATCTCAAGCCTATGCCCCGCTTCCTCTTCCTCGAAAGATTGAACGCGAGCGCATAGCCATCCAGCGAGGGACAACTCCCAATCTGCTCAAAACGCAGACCGGAAACCATTGCAAAAACCGTCAGTCCAATCGCCAAAAGCCAGAAATTACCAGAAAAGCACGTCAATCAAGGGGTCTTCGATCCCTCCATCTTCTGATGGCCTCAGAGCATCGCCCGTGCGCTTGCGTATATCCAGACCCTGTCGTAGCAAGTTGCCGAGTGTGACATCCGGAAAAATTCTTCTTCCTTCGGCGGGACATACCCTTTGGTGTTTTTCAAGCGGCTCTGGCCTTTCTCCACCCGACGGAAAGACACGGTGCAACGCACGGACACGCGTGGACATTCACCATCCGTGCTCGTGGAAGAACTGCTGACGCTGTGCTGTCAGGAAGACTGGTCCCGGCTTGCCGGCCAGGAGGGTATTTCAGATGTGCGTACCCTTTGGGATCTTCGCCCTGCAGCCTGCCAGCAGTGGATGACGATGCTGACCCAGGAAGCGGATCAGATGAGGGACAGTAGCAACCCCGCAGATGCCGCAGGTTTCTACAAAGGCGCCTTCGCGCTCGCACCCTGGCGTCTCGATCTCGGCATGCAGCTGGGCAACATGCTCAAGGATAGCGGACAGCTTGGAACCGCCGAACATATCTACCGCACCATTATCACCCAGGCCCCAGAAGAGGCCGAAACCTATCTTCAGCTCGGTCACGTCTACAAGATCCAAGGCCGTCGCATTCTGGCGCTGAACCATTACCGTGAGGCTCTTGAACGCGATCCCACCTGCGAAGCAGCACATCGGGAACTTTTCCTGGCAGGCGACACAGTCGCGCAGCGGGCCAGCATGTCACATCGGCATCTGTCCCACGGCACCGAACAAAGCCTTCACCTTGCGGCAACCCTGGCCGGCATGCGTCACCGGCTGGACGACATGGCCGCCGTGCTCCCGGACATTTCCGCATTCAACGCTTTCCCGAGCGAAGATTACGCGACCTTCCGAAAACTCTTCCGTATTCCGCCGCCACCGGCCGCTACGCCACTACCGCTTACAGTCATCATTGCGCAGAATGATGTCTCAGAAGCCGTTGCCGCCGCTCAGATGACGGCCCTCGGCAGCATGCCATCCCTCACGAAGCTTTATACAACCGGTGCTTCCTCCACCCTTCGTGATGCATGGAATACGAGGATGCAGCCGGGTCTTTCCATCACCCATTTGCCTGCTGCAGACGCACTTCCAGCTACCCTGCCTCACACCGAAAAACAGGTCTCCGGAAACGTACTGCTCATCGGCGCTGACTGCATCCCCTCTTCTCTCCTCGCAGACTGGATTTCCTGTGCCGTCCAGACCAGCGCCTGCAACATTGCTTTCTTCGACGCCGAAACCCTGACTCCGTCGATCTCCCGCAGCGCCCTGTTCGAAGCCATCGCCCTTCAACCACGCCCTGCTGCAGACGCTATATGGCTTGAACAGGAAGACACTATTGGAGACGCCATCGTCTTCTCCGCAGAGCTATGGCCGACATATCGTGGCAAAAGTCCTGTCAGGATCATCCACGATGGACTGACGACAGGACAGCGCATCGCTCATATTCCCTACCCGCTCGTCGCTAGTCCCCGACCGTCGGACCGCCCTATCAGCAGGGCCCCTCATCCCCTTCCGGAGCAATTCGTCATTTACGACCTGCCCGAACCTTGCACGGTCGTCATCTGTACTCGGGACAATGCTGCAGACTGCTGCACAATGGTGGATAGCCTATTCGCAACGGCACGGCACCCTGACCGCATCCACTGCCTGATTGTGGACAACGGCACCAGAATTGCAGAAGATCTCCTCCTTCTTGAAAAACTCGCCACGCGTCACCCCCGTGTGAACATTCTGCGCGCCCCGTCTCCTTTCAACTGGTCCCGCCTGAACAATGAAGCCACCGCCGAGATCAGCACACCCAACATCCTGTTCTGTAACGACGACATGCAAATGCTGTCGGAAAACTGGGATATGGTGCTAGCCGGCCTGCTTCGCGCTCCCTCAACCGGAGCAGTGGGCGCCCGGCTGCTTTATGCGGACGATACCATTCAACACGCCGGCGTGCTGCTGGGGTGGCAGGGCTCCGTCATTCACGACGGCCTTTACGAACCCCGCGATAGCAATGCCCATTTCGGCCGTTGGCAATGCACCCGGCAGGTCTCTGCCGTTACCGGAGCATTTCTGGGCATTCGGACCGAAGTCTTCGCCAAAGTCGGCGGTTTTGATGCCGAACGGATGCCCATAAGCTACAGCGATATCGACCTCTGCCTGCGTCTGCAGGAACAGGGCCTGCAAATTCTCTGGACGCCCCTCATCGAAGCCCGTCACGATGAATCTGCCTCGCGAGGACTGGACCATCTGAATCCCCTTCGGCATTCTCTTGGAACGATGGAGCGCGTGGCGTTCGAAAACATCTGGGGATTGAGGAAGCTGAGCATGGATCCTACCGTCAATCCTGTCTGGGTCGATGCGACACTTCCGTTACGCCTGATCCGGCCCGTCTCTCCGGCCGTGGCCCTGCGTCATATTCAGGCAACGTAAGGGCTTCTTCCCCCATCGACCAGAAGTTCACCTCTCCTTTTCATTCTTCCTGATATTCCGCCGAACGTCCCACCAGGTATCGTGATCATGATTTTTCCATTCAAAAGTGCTCCCCGCCTTCGCGATCTGGCTCGCAATGCGGACACGGCCAGGGACGCGAAACAATGGCCGGAAGCCGCCCTGGCTTACAGGAACCTCCTCACCCGATATCCGGACCGCGTGGACATGTGGATCCAGTATGGGCATGCCCTGAAGGAAAGCGGCTATCTCGTGGATGCTGAACTGGCCTACCGACAGGCCATTCAACGCAGCCCGACACAGGCGGAAGGATACATTCAGCTTGGACACGCCCTGAAACTCCAGAACAGACGCGAAGAGGCGGCCACAGTCTATCGCGAAGCCCTGCGCCATGATCCCGGCGCCACAGTCGCGACGGTTGAACTCGCAGCACTTGGTTTCTAATTCCCCAGATTTCTGAAAACCCTGTCTTTATCTAAAAGCGGATCAGGCACTCCTAATGCAGAAAATTTTTTCCCTGTCTGAAATCGGCGCCTCCGACGTAAGCCACAATCTCGTTTCCTTCGATATTTTCGATACGCTCGTCTATCGCCGATATCTGGAGGTCAATGAGGTTCATGATCTTGCCAGCGCCTATGCCCTCAGCCTTCTGGGGCAATTCGGCAAGGAAAATCCGGGCGCTCTGACCCTCACGCGCTACGACATCACCAATGTGATGAAAGCCGCCGCACATGAACGTATCGAGGAACCGACCCTGGAGGCCGTCTGGAGCCGACTTTTCACCGCCCGCATCGGCCATACGGAAAAAGCCCTGACTCTGGGGCGGAAGGTCGCGGCCTTCGAATACGAGATTGACCGTCAGAACCTGTACGCGGTCGAAGGCGCCGCCGAAATGCTTGCTGCGCTCAAGGCACAGGGCAAGACGGTCATCGCCATCTCGGATATGTATTTTTCCCAAACCGAGATCGAGGGCATCCTGCTTCAGACAGGACTTGCCCAGCATATTGATCGCATTTTCGTATCCTCGCAGGAAAACCTTACGAAACATTCGGGCAATCTCTTTACGCATGTGTGGAAGTTGTTCGATATTGCCCCTGCGAAGACGCTGCATCTGGGAGACAATACGCATTCCGACGTCGCCATGCCCACCAGTCTGGGCGGTCATGCGATCCACGTCGCCCATGCTCCACTACTCCGGATCAAGCGCCCCGATTACGGCCGCCGTCCCGACATTCACATGGAAATCGGTGATCTTTCCAAGCTTTTCCTGACGCAGTTGCTGCTTTGCGCACAGAGCGATGGCAGCGACAGACTGTTCTTCCTGAGCCGTGACGGATGCCTGTTGCACAAGGTGCTGGAAAAGTGGAATTCGCCGCTGTTCCGTAACTTCTTCACTCCCATTCACTCGGAAGACCTGTTCCTCAGCCGCGCCGTCACCTGCTGGCTGAATGTTAATTTCCAGGACAAATGGCTTCTGCAGTCGATCGGGCACGCGTTCTGGCTGCATCACGGCAAAGCCACGCCCCGTCAGATTTCCGGAATGCTCGGTATCGATGCGACTCCAGCCGGCCTGGATGCGGACAAGGTCTACCACTCCTCGACGGATACCTTCACGGTTCTGGAAGCCTATGAAGCATCGGGTCTGGTCGAGGAAATCCGCACGGCACTCCTGCACAAGCGTGCCATGGCCGCATCCTATCTGAAGGATGCCGGCGTTCTGAATCACCAAAGCGTCCATGTCTGCGACGTCGGCTATTCCGGAACTGTCGTACGGGACCTCAATACCTTCTTCCTTCAGGAAGGCCCGCAAGGACTGGGTGGCTCCATTCCGCAGGTATATTTTCATTGCATCGCCAGCAATGCGAATTATTCAGGCAATGCCCGAACGGCGCTGCCCCACGTCATTTTCCAGAAAGACGTCATCCTCAATGACGGCCTCCTTCCGGACGAACTGAAGGACAGCTTCGCTTGGCTGGAGATGTTCTTCAAGCATCCGCTGTACGGCCCCCTGCTGGGCTATCGCAGGGATGGCGACCGAACCGTGCCGTCCTATGACGTCGCAGCCCAGGAAGATCCCCATCATCCCTGCCATCTGATCCTCAACACCATCAAATCCGATCCCTCGGATATCGTTCTGCTCTGGATGAGCGCCGTCGGGTTCTGGTCCCAGTTCACATCTCCTTTGATCGAGCGCTTCCTGAACCCGGATGAGTCCACGATCGAACAGATGCTGAGTGACGTGTACGAAGTGGATGCCGTGAGCGGAAAGACCCGCAGCGTCGTCCTCGTCGCACCGGAGTTTTCTGACGAGGAAATCCGTCATCGCGCCCAACGGGAGGATTACTGGATCCCGGGCTCCCTCGTCGCATCGCGGCTGGCACGGACACGGTCAGCCTTCGAAACGGACACTGAGCAGAAGTCGCTCGTCAATAAGCTGCGCGCCCTCGCGAACGGTGGCACGGAAGGAAAAGACAGCAAACAGGCAGAGAAGAATCAGGACGCTTTCGATCCGGCGTTCTACCGCCGCTTCTATCGCGACCTGAGTGCCCTGCCCAACGACCGTGCTCTTGAGGATCACTATTTCACCCATGGCAAACTCGTCGGCCGGTATGGGTCGGCAGCCATGATGAAAAGGGAACAGGCCGCTCTTGAACAGCGCCTCCCACGGGATTTTGACGCCGGCGCCTATTTCATGGCCAACCCTGATCTGCCTGTCACCCAGCCCGTTTCATGGACCGCTGCCCGGCATTACCTTAACATCGGAGCCGCCCAGAATCGTCCGTATCATTACCATTTCCCGGGTCTGGACGAAGCCTTCGAGGCCCTCCTCACCACAAATAAGATTTCCCTGAGTGACGCCGAGCGAAAGGATTATCAGGACGGCGTTCCCGCCCGTATCCTGCTCCTGCGTCGTCTGGGTGCGATCAGCGCGCCGTGGTTCAACATGCTGGACCTTCAGGAATTCAGCGCACTCAACTTCGAATGGTGCGGCAAGCCCTCTTCAGCCGCTGAAGCGATCCTGACCTTCCTGAAAGACGGGATCGAGCGTATCGCTCCGCTCTCGGTTTCCGTAGCATTCGATCCGGACTTCTATCGCCGCCAGTATACCGATGCCGCCGATCTGTCCGACATTGATGCCTACCGCCACTGGCTGGAGGCTGGCAGCCTCATGCATCGTGCCCCGTCCGAGGAATGGGCCCTGCAGCACATGATCGGCCAGCGGACCTATCCCACGGCCTTCCACTGGGATCTCTTTCAGGCCACCGACCGAGCCCGCTTCGCCCGCTCCACGCGTCTCGACCTGCTGGATGCCTTCCTATCCACTACTGTGCCCCCACGCGATGATCTAGTGGGCGGTCCTGGTGCCGGAGACCTCTGGACCTGGCGTGCAGCACGGGCCCAAGGAGCAGGCGACCAGCATCTGTCCACAGAATGTCTACGTGAAGCCGCCCGTGTCGAGCCGCATCGCGGCGTCTTCTGGCATACGCTGGGTGACCGGCTTCAGTCACAGGGAGATCTGCACGGGGCTCTTGAAGCCTATACACGCTGCCTGAAAACGGACACGCCGAACCGTTGGAGCCACATCAACTGCATCCGCCTGTCGGCAGATCTCGGCTTCTACGAAAAAGGCCTGGAGCACCTCCGCGCCGCCCAGTCAGCCTGGAAAGAAATGCAGCCCTGGCGCGAGGCCCGGACCCATCTATTCATGCGCTGGTTCGATCACGCCGCACACCACAGCTACGACAGAATCACGCAGGACGACATCCGGGCCAGAACCCATCCTGACGCACGCTTCCTCGCGTTCATGAATACCTTTGTTCCAACCGTGGCATCGATAGGCATCCCTGCCCCACTGACCCTTGCCCGGACAGACGGGCCGATCCTCATCCTCTCAGGCTCCGGACTATCCGAAAGGCCCCGCTGGGAAGCATCGCTGCGTACCGCACCCGAGGACGCGAGACAGGTTATCGTCTTCTCCCGTGAGCAGGTCGCTCTATTTGCGGAAAGCCTGCCCGGCGCCTCGGTAGCCCTGTACCATGAGGTTGAGACCGACGGACTGATCGTCGATACCCTGCTGCGTGCAAAAGCCCTCGGCGTGCGCAACATCTACTGGGCCGGTCTGCTGGGCCGCGATAGCACGGGCGAAGGCCCGGATCTGTCCGACCTGGCATGGAGCGACTTCCTCCTGCATCGCGACAACCATGAAACCGGACGGACCCTGCGTTCGATCCATGCAGCAACGATGTGTGACGACGTGGTCCTGACCATGCCTTCCCTCATCACCCGTTTTCAAGATCTCGGCCTTCGCCCCCGTCTCGGCGTCTCCGCCCTGATGGAGGCCCTGGCCGACATGCCGCCCACCACAGAAACGGCGCCGGGGAAAATCCGCATTTTCTGCTCTCTGGCGGGCCGACCAGTTCGCGTGTCTACGGCAGATGAGGACGCCTATGCCCCACGGATCGGGCAAAAGGATCTCCTGAAGGCGCTCGACGCCCTCCTCGAGACCTATCCGGATGTTTCGCTTCTCTTGGAAGGTGTTGATCCTGCTCTTCCGCTTTCTGTCCGCAATTCCACGCGTATCGAGCGCCTTGGAAGTGAACTGACATCGGATCAGCGTCTCGCCGCCCTGAGTCGCTGCGCCATCGCCCTCGACCTGCGCCACGTCCCCCGCGACCAGCGTTCACTGGCGGATGAAGCAACATGGTCCGGTATTCCGTGCCTCGTGCTTTCGGACAATCCCGCATTGGGCAGCTCATCAACACCAGGCTACGCCAAATGGTCCCAGATTTCCGAAGTCCTGAAAGCCTGGATCAGCCAACCTCAGACGCTGGAAAACACCGCCCTCGCGGCCCGTACGCACTTTGAGGAAGCTGTTTCCCCAACGCCTGTCGTCTGGTCCCCCGTCCGGGCGGTCCCGGCCACCAAGGCCAAGCCACGTATCCTGTTCGCCAATCTTTTTGCCCCACCCCAGACTACTGGGGGTGCAACACGCGTCCTTTCGGACAATGCAGGCTACATGCTGGTTCATGCCGGTGACGATTATGATTTCGCGATCCTGGCATCTGATGACGAGAACAGTCATCGTGGCGTTACACGTGTCGACAGCTGGAAGGGTGCACCGGTCTTCCGGATCGCCACGCCCCAGGAAATCGACATGGACTGGCGGACCTACAATTCCGAGGTCGATGCCCAGACACGCCGCATCATCACCCTGTTCAAGCCGGATCTAGTCCACATCCACTGTCTGCCGCGCCTTTCTGTCGCGGTCGCAGAGGCATGCCGCAGACTGGGCATCCCGTATGTCATCACGCTGCATGATGCCTGGTGGCTGTCAGACTTCCCCTTCCTTGTCCAGGAAGACGGAGAACCGGCCCGTATCAGCATTGACCCTGCAACACAGTCCTATTCGCACCGGATTGGCCTGCCGCGCAGTCTCGAACGGGCCGCCCGACTGCGGAGTGCCCTGCGTCATGCGCAGGAACTGCTATCGGTTTCCGAAGAATTTGCGGAAATTTACCGCAAGGCAGGTTTCCAGGTCTCCACGATCGCCAATGGCGTATCGGCGCTCGTCGCCCCCGTGCGCACTCCGCGGCAGGGTCGCGTCCGGCTGGGTCATCTGGGCGGACTGGAGCATCACAAGGGCGCCTATCTCGTCGAAGCCGCCCTTCGCAGCCGTCCTTTCCGGAACCTCTCCCTGACCATCCTCGAACATGCTCGGGATCCCGGCTCTCCGCTCGAAACGCGATGGGGCAGCACGCCTGTCACCATCCGGGGAAAAGTTCCGGCAGACAGGATCGCCACACTTTATGGAGACATGGACATCCTGCTCGCCCCGTCCACCTGGCCCGAAAGTTTCGGCCTCGTGACCCGCGAAGCAGCCCAGTGCGGCGCATGGGTCATTGGCAGCAATCAGGGAGCCATGGGCACTGATATCGTCGAGGGAGTGAACGGCTTCGTGGTCGATACGACCTCGCCTGCGGATCTCGTCCGGGTTCTGGAGATGATCGACGCCGATCCGGAGCGTTACCTGACACCTCCCCCGCAGCCGGACACCCCGCTGCGTCATGCCGATGATCAGGCGCGGGACATCCTGTCCCTTTATCGTACCCTTCTGGCTTCCCGCCCATGAAACCATGGCGGATCGGCCGATTGTTCCGGACGTCTCTCCCTGCGGATCATCATATCCGTCAGGGAAACGCCCATAACAGCGACCGGAACTGGACACAGGCCGCCAGAGCCTATCAAGCGGCACTGGAGGTCGATCCGGGCCTGGCGCATATCTGGATCCAGCTCGGCCACGCCTTCAAGGAACAGGGAGACCTTTCCCAGGCCGAACATGCCTACCGTCAGGCAACGCTTCTCTCGCCACATGATCCCGATGGCTGGCTTCAGCTCGGTCATCTGCTGTCCCTTGCGGGCAATTTCCGCGACAGCATCACCGCGCTGGAAGAAGGCCAGCGCATCTCCGGCGATCCCCTCTTCGCGGCGGAGGACATCGCTGCCCTGCGCGAGCGCCAGAAGCAGCCCAAACGTTCATGGCGACAGCCAGAATGGGTGACACCCGACATTACCACGCTCTGGACCAGCGAGGGCTTCTGCAACGCCGGAATGGAGCTGTTCGACCCCTGGGCCTACTGGCAAATCAATCCTGAAGTGCGCCAGACGTTCGGCACCCCCGTGGCTCTGGACCTCGTGCGGCATTTCTGCACGTCCGGTGTTTCAAAATGCCTCCCCTTCAGCCTTGTCGAGAGTTTCGATCCCGATTTTTATCGCAGGTTCCGTCTGAACGGCATCGCCTTCACGGATGCCGGCGCTTACCGGCACTGGCTCACCACCGGTATTGCACAGCACGTCCCTGCGAACGAAAAACGCTGGATCCAGAGCCTTTTGGGCGACCGGATCACTACGCTCGAAGACGTGGATCCCCTCTTCTCGTCAGCCTTCCGGGACGAAAACGCCGCCACCCATACCCGGCGCACCCTGGTTGAGGGCTTCATCTCCGACCTCCTCACCGACCCCGAGCGCCCCGTCACGCCCACACCGCGCAACGCTCCCCTCCTGCACGCCATCGCATGCCGTGGTGAAAAGGGCGATCAGCAGCATCAGGTGGGTGCCCGGATGCTGCGAGAAAAAATCTATCTTTATGTCCCGACCTATCGGGAGAATACCCGTGCCCTCGCACGGACGATGATTGCACACAACCTGGATATCGCAGCACTTCCTCTCCTGAAGACTCTGGCCGAACACCCAGATGAGCCTGCCAAGACCCTGATCGCTCTGGCCAAGTGCGAAAACCGCTTGGGAAGCCTCGACACTGCCGTCACAATTCTGCGGACAGCTACGAGGAAGAAACCGGGACGCCCTGATCTCCGGGTCTGCCGCAACATTCAGGAAGACCGGAATTATCATCATGCCTGGAACGCAGCTCTGGCCTTGGCCCGGACCGGTCAGATGGAAGCCGGACAGCGTTACTTGCGGGACTTTCTGGACAGTTTGCCATTTACGCTGCCAGACCACACTCCCCTGCGCCCCCGATCAGGCGCAGTCGCCATTTTGGGTAAGCTGAATCTTCCCCAGTGCCGTCTCTATCGCGTCGAACAACGACGGGATCAGTTGCTGGCTGCCGGATACACCGTCGAGATCTTTGATGTCGATACCGATCTCGATGTCTTCACCGCAAAGATTGCGGCCTTCGAAAGTGTGATTTTCTACCGCCTGCCTGCATGGCCGGTCATTATTCGCGCCATCTATCTGGCCCGCTCCCTCGGCCTCACCACGTTCTACGACATCGATGATCCGATTTTCGATGCCGAACTCTACCCTGAACCCTTCGAGACCTATGGCGGCACCATTAGCCAGGAAACCTATTACGGCCTGGCACTGGGCGCTCCGCTGTTCGCAAAAGCCCTGAGCCTGTGCGAATACGCCATAGCCTCCACAGAACCTCTCGCCGAGCGGATGCGACGCCATCACAATGGCGAAGTCTTCGTCCAACCGAACGGCCTTGGAGAGGCTCATGCAATCGCAATGCGGCGTCACGGCAGCAAATCTCCCTCTCCCGATCAGCCCGTGACGATCTTCTATGGCAGCAACACGAAAGCAAACCGTTCAGAAATCGTTTCCGTGCTCGAACCGGCTCTGGTGCGGATCCTTAAAAAATATGGCCAGCGGGTCCGGCTCTGCATCGTCGGCGACCTGCCCGAGGACAGCATTCTCACGGATCTGAGGGGAAACATCACGCTTCTTCCCCCTTTGCCGGATGTGCAGGCCTACTGGTCCCTTCTCTCTTCGGCCGACATCAATCTCGCCATCCTTGGCCAATCCCCCACGACCGACACAAAAAGCGGCATCAAATGGCTGGAAGCCGCAATGTTCGGCATCCCCTCTGTCCTTAGCGACACCGCCGGCTACAGAGATGTTGCCAAAGAGAACGAGACCGCTCTCTTCGCCACGGACACCAACAGCTGGGTACGGGCGCTGGACCAGCTCGTGGCAGATCAGGCACTGCGGCCCCGGATCGGAAAAGCCGCCTATACCCATGCCCTCACCACCTACGGCGCCACCCCGCTCGCCAGACGTGCCAAAGCACTCATGGAACGAACGGCACCGCCAGACACGGCAGCACGGCACCGCATTCTCGGCGTCAATGTCTTCTATCCCCCCCAGGCCATCGGCGGAGCCACCCGGGTCTTCCACGACAATCTGAGGGATCTGTCAGTTCCGGAAGATGGGCGGTTCCTGTTCGAGGTCTTTACGTCCGAAGCCGAACCCAACAGCGAAAAACTCAGGATCTACGCGCAGGACGGCATTCTTGTCACATCCGTGGCGCCCCTGGACGTGGACGACAAGGACCGTATTGCTGAAGACCCCAACATGGTCACACAGTTCCGCAAGGTAGTCGAACGGTTCCGCCCCGACCTCGTGCACATTCACTGCATACAGCGCCTGACCGCTGGCATCATTGATGTCCTCCTTGAACTCGACATCCCCTATTGCATCACCCTTCACGATGCCTGGTGGATTTCGGACCAACAGTTCGTCATCGACGAACTCGGGCAGCCGCGGCTCTATAACTACTCTTCGCCTCTTGAAACCCTCGAACGGTGCGGTGCAAAGGCCGTGGCACGCATGGAGAGTCTGCGTGACAGGCTCTTCGGCGCAAGAGCAGTTCTGGCCGTCTCGGAAGCGTTTGCAGAACTCTATCGTACTGCCGGGGTCCATCACGTCCAGACCATTGAAAACGGTGTCAGCGCCCTTACGCCCCGTCCACGTCTCCGCGAAGAATCCGGGCGTATCCGTTTAGGCTTTATCGGAGGCCTAGCACGTCACAAGGGGTGGGACCTGATCCAGATTGCCCTTCGGGAAGGAAGTTTCCACAATCTCGAACTTCTGGCCATCGATCATGCGATGAGTCCCGGCGACGAGCGGACAGACGTCTTTGGACAGACGCCGGTCGTTTTCCGCGGCAAAATGTCCCAGAATGAAGTGGCCAATCTCTACGCGAGCATAGATGTCCTGCTGGCTCCCTCGATCTGGCCAGAAAGTTTCGGGCTCGTCACCCGCGAAGCCGCACTTTGCGGATGCTGGGTGGTCGCATCAGATCGTGGCGCCATCGGGGATACCATCGGCGATGATATCAATGGCTTCCGGATCGACGTTTCCAGCGCGGCAGATCTGCGCCGCGTCCTGACGCTGATCGACAAATCTCCCACCCGCTTCAGGCAGCCCGCCCCAGAACTGAAAATATCCCGGACTGCACGCGACCAGGCCCAAGATCTGGGCGTTTTATACGAAAAGCTTCTTCAACCCGGAGAGATCTGACCATGGCCCGTCGAGCCGACCATATACATCCCGATGTCAACCGTCGCCGAGCACTGATCGGAATGGGCCTTGCCGCGCCTTTCCTCGCCACGGCTACGGCCTCTGCGGAAAAGAGAGTTTCGTCTCTGCGAATTGATGAAGCCGAACTCCGGCGTCGTGGAGCGGCGCTTGATGGAAAAACGGACGACCTGCATGTCCTTCAGGAGTGCATCGACGAAAGCAGCGTCACCACTCCGGACATGGCATGCCCTTCCATCCTGTTTGATCTTCCGGCTGTAACGATCTGTCTTTCGGGGCCCCTACAGACGAAAGGCCGCAACCTCACCCTCCGCGGTGCCGGACAGGACCTGACGGTCCTCATGATGAAAGCAGGCGGTAAGGGCATCCTGACGCATGGGACACCCAATGAGCCAGCAAAGGGTTATCTTCAGCTTCAGGACATCGGTTTCGATGACGGAAACCTGAAAGGCAGTGGGTGCACTGGAATTTCCGTCCATTTCGCCGCGGAAGCTCCACAGGCGGCGATGACGTGGCAAGGCGTCGCCCTGCGGAAATGGAGCCAGGGCACCACGATCGTGAACTGCCCGCGGAACTGGCATTGCGAAAACGTGACGGTATTCGGCCCCGACTTTGCAATGCAGGAGGCAGCCGGTTTCAGGATCATCAGCGAACCCCATTTTACACAGGGATGCTTCACTTATATCTTCATCAATGTCCTGGTCGCCAATTACAGCTGGGGCTGGGACTACGACATCCGCTCTCCGCTGGAAGGGCAGCGCTTCTATTCCTGCACCTGTTATAACGGTTGGGGGATGGTGCGGTCTCGGGTCCATGCCTCACCGGACCGCCGCAACAGTATTGACGAAACCTATCGCAGCGTCATCTGGTACTTCATGGAATGTGACTGGCAGGGCTTCGGTTATGCTCTGGATCTGGTTCACTGCAGAAACATCATCGTTCGCGGTGGTTTTTACATCGCCAACCGCAACGTGGATCATCTGCCTATTCCTGACGGTAGGCCAAGACGGCGTTATATGAGTTTTGTCGATTGCGGAGATATTCTGCTTGACGGTGTAAAATTCGACGTCTTTGCGGGGAGTGAACCAGACCTCTCCCTCGTGTATGTCGACGGACGCTCTGACAATTTCCGCGCGCGGGACACTAACGTCCTGTCCTATGCCCCGATCTATTGCGCTTTTGAATTCGCGGATCCGGAACGCCCTAATCCCCAACGTAATACTTTTTCCGAGATGGACACCCTCTGGGCCGCCTGGTCCGGCGGAGAAAAAGTCCGCGACGCTGGCGGAAACCAGATCAGCCAGACATCACTCCGCGAAATCGGGGGCGAAATAACATCAGGGGGACAGATTAGTCTTCAAGGACAACAAGCCATGGAAGCGGGTAGAAAATTTCTCCCATTTCCCCGGCGGGGGAATGGAAAAACTTGCTTTTCCATTCCTCCGCTCGTTTCGATCCAAGCTATCGGTTCACAAGGAAAGGCAGTTCTTATCAAGGTCGCTGTTGAAGGCATATACCTTGAAATCAGTGGCCCTTCTATTGATGTCATGTGGCGAGCAACAGGAGCTTGATAACGACGAAAATTATTGAACCTTAATAAATTTACGAACCCGCAATGTCAGTGAAAGACCAATCAAGATCAGAATAAAATTTATACAAATAGCATAAATGATATTGAATTTCGCATGAGAAGTATCTCCGAACTGCCCCCCTCTAATCATTTCAATACTCTGCACACTTGGAGACCAGAGAAGTATTTTCTGGAATTTGGGTGACACCCATGAAACCATCGCAAAGGCTCCAGAAAAAGGGAGTGAGAGATAGGAAAATATATTAACGGTTTTCTCAATCATTTCTGAGCGTTCACTGAGTGCTGCAACCAGAAGGGCTGTGGCAAAAGAAAATGCAATATGAAAAAATATTCCCAGATATAACAGCCCATAATCCTGAGGAGGCGTCATATAACCAATAAGAAGAGCACCCGTAGCCACTATAAGACCGGCCATCAAGGTCCCCATAACCTCCAGAACAACTCTGGCGGTTATGATATCAAGCGGGGTGACTTGCCGATGAAATAGAAGACTTCCATTCGCTTCAAAAGCTCTAACCGCACTCAATAAACAGTGACGCCACATGGTAAGGGGGATATAGCCCGTCAGAACAATGGCAGTCATGGGCAAACCATGTTCGTGAGGAGGGCGCATCGCAGTCCATGCGATTGCAACACCCATGCAGAACAAAATAGGCTCCCCGACGATCCACAGGTAACCTAGATTTTCACGCCCAAAACGAGTGTGCAGTTCACGCAACATCAAGGCGCCCACAACGCGCCCTTGCAACTGAAAGAGCGACCACAATGATGTCTGCTTCATGCTTATAATCTCCGTTAGGGCCAATCAAATATTATAAAAATATTTGATAAGACGATCCCCAACCTGATCAGAATAAAATCCCCATATATTGTTAAGAATATGACTCTCAAAAGTTATTTTTACTTCTCCACCCAAATATGAAGAAAGATTTTCATTCATGCTATCGACATTAAATATCTCCCAATTATCAACAACATAGTCACCAACATTTATACTGCGATCAAATGGATTAAAGCTAAAAACATTTCCGTTATTATCAAATATGCAGAAATATTTCCGAGCTTTTACCAAAACATTTAGTGATTCTTTGGTAAAAGCATCTGTCAAAAAAAATTCTCCATTCTTGAATGAGAGATATTTCCCGTTATTTTTCAAAGCACGAACATCAAAGTTTTGCGTAGACGTTCCGTAAAACATTTTCGTGTAAAGATCAATAAAGTAAATTGATTTCTTATATCCATTTGCATGAAATACCGGGATGGGATCTTTTCTATTTTTATAGAAAATTCTATTCCCAGACCAAATCAAGTCATCTCCATTAGCAATAACCGAGACAAAAATATGCTGATCTACATCAAGCTTTACTTTTACGTTTTGAGGGGATTCGCCGCGAGCCAATATGTCCTGAACCACTCGTTGATCATCTCCATCTTGCTGCCTATCCGCGTAGGCGATTACAACATCAAGAAACGCCAAGGCCGCCCAGCCGTAACCTATCCAACAACCGCTGTTCGGATAGGCTGCAATATCTCCCTCTGCCCCCTCGAAAAATTTTTTAACCTCTTCTCGATAGGGTTTTTCGTCATGCAACCAAGGAGAAAATAATTTCTCTGCGCTGAATAATAAGTCACAGTCGGCTTTGAAAAATCGACCAACAATATCAGAAACATCTCCCAAAACGAGCACATCATGAGCATCCGTAAACATAACTATCGAATGCAAAATTTCTTTATTTTCGGAAATAAAATCTCTTGACCATTTAAGTTTTTTGACATGAACGTATTGACTATCGCCATTTAAAATTCTTGGGAGATTTACAAACCTAAATCCTTTCCCCTCAGAAATTCTCTGTATTGGATTCCGAGTGTCATAGGGAAGACAGGCAGAAAGATGATACACTGATGACATGAGAGGCCTTCCAGACGTTCAATAGCGGTTACAGTTGCATAATATGGAATTACCACTTGGTCCAATGCCTGCCTCTCCTAAGCAATGAGGGGTGGAGACTTCCCGCATAGATCTCACTCCTGAACTGGACCGCAGCTTCGCACTATGCCACAGAGCGTCT
>NZ_CP068423.1:0-22858 GCF_016757795.1 Gluconobacter sphaericus
CCATGCACGACAGGTTTTGGCTGACTGGCGGGAAGACTACAATACGGTGCGTCCCCATTCCCAACTGGATGGCAGGACACCGGATCAGATCGCCAGACAAGGGTCTCGGGGGCATGCCCCCGAGACCCTTGTCATCCAATCAACCCAAAGCCATAAAAAACGAGAACTCTCCTTTTGAGTGGATACAAAAAGGGGGGCACGTCACGGGGCATAGGTTTGAGATGAGGCTTTTTCCTGTGAACCTTTGAGACAAAACCCTGCTTTTCCATGAAGTCTTCATTGGCTTTGGAGCGATACGCTGTGTCTCCCTCCGCCATTATCCCATCAATGCTACGCATCGACGGGAGCCTGAATGGCTCCGCCCAAACGCTTGAGACCGTATTGGTTTTATCCAGCAGTCCTTCTCGCAATTGCGCACCATCACTGGCGGCGGCATCTGTCGTCTCCCATTTCCGGATGAACCGGAACTTCCGGTCGATGGAAACATGATCTTGTACCGAGAGCGCAAGCAATTTTTCCGGTTTCAGGAGTTCTTTTCGATCCGATTGGAACGACGTCCTGCTCTGATGTTTTCTCCGACAGTATAGCGCTCCAGAATGATGGCTTTTGCTTCACACATGGTGATGCCGTTTCCCTCCCTGTCGCGCACTTCATAAGGCTTTCCTCGTTTGAGAACGCTGAAGATCCGGTTCACAATACGATTGGCAACGGCACATAAAGCCTGTTTGTGATGATGACCTTTCGCAGTCATCAGCCTCCAATAAAGTTCTGCCAGTTCAGGATCTGTTTTTCGTGCCGTATCAGCAGCAAGATAAAGTGCGTGTTTGATGCGGTTATTGCCACCCTGGGTCAGGGTCTGGCCCGCTCGCTCCACACCACCACTATCAGCCCTCCTGGGAAACAGGCCACAAAAACCCCGTAAATGTTTTTCGGAATGAAACCGCTCAATGTTCTGCAAGATACCAATCAGGGTCGGTGCGAGATGACGGCCGACACCCGGAATACTGAGCAGAAGAGCCTGTGGGTCGAGGTGTTTGTAGAGATCTGCAATATGCTGCTCAAGATTTCCAACTATTTGAATTTTCTTCAGAACATTCTCAATTTCCGTCGCGATTTCGAATTGCAGTTCCGAAAAATCAATGTGTGTCCCATGAAGGTTCTGGGCGTATTGCGCTGCTTCACGTAACCCTGTGATCAGCGTTTCCACAAAAGGCCCACTGCGCGGATGGTTCCCTCCCGCATGAGCTCCAACATATTTGGCGAGTGTCGTACGACGCGCCTTCAAAACATCCGAGGGGTGAAACCATTTCTGCAACAGGGCCAAAGAGAGCCGTGTTCCTAAGTCAGGCAAGACTGCTTCAAGCCTGGGGGATGCCCAACGAATGAGATCAAGCAGGCGCCGCCTGGCATCCGCGATCTCGTTCTGAAAGCGGCTTCTCTGTTTGGTTAGACGTTGAAGAGCGTGGCTTTGCGGATCCGGAATGTGGACTGGATCAAGACGTGGTCCACCAAATGACGGTATGGCCGCCAGGATCTGGGCATCAGCCATATCCGTTTTGGCGCGTTCGGAAAGGTAGCGGCGTAGAGCCTTGACCCGTTTTCCCTTGACGCGAGCCACGGTGACGCCAGCATCTGCAAGATGGTGGGCAACAGGAAACCAGCTCATACCGGTTGGCTCCATGATGGCCTGAATGTGGTCATCCGCCCTCAGCCCCATCACGGCTGTCTGAACAAAAGCGGCGAGTGAAGGCTGATCGTGCCTGAAACGAATTGCACGGCCATTAGGGCGGCCATCGTCATAGATCTGAGCGAGGTGATCTCCGCGAATGGCCAGATCAATACCAATGGTACGGAATGTCATGGTCGGTCCTTTCTGGTGAGGGAACCAACGCTACGGTCACAGTCAGGTGTGTCATTCGTGGCCGATCAACTTCACTCAAAGCAGACGCCACAATCATGTTACTCTTGCCCCGTCAGCGCGGCCGGACCGGGTTCATGCTTCACAAAAGACGAGACGATCGGCGGATCTCTCAGGGACTTCAGCCCCGAACCGGCCTGGTTCGCTCTGAGAGTATAGACCCGGTTCCCGGCATGCCGGGAACCGGGTCTGATCCACAAGCACGTCTCCGAAGCCTGTGCTTCTCCGACTTTCTCCATGGCATCAAACCCGGTCCCGCTATCGATACCTGGGATTTGTAGCCAAAGAACGGAATGGCGAGATCACTTGACGGCATGGTTCCATCATCCTGCCGCTTCGCCTTCGGGAATTGCAGTGTCCATCGTGCATAACGATCCTTGTGCAACAGCTTTGCCGGCTTGTCCTGCCAGTGCTGTGGAATACGTCCCTCCCGCAGATCCTCTTTCTCCGCATTGGTATTGCGCTGCTTTGGAGCAGCCATCAGCGTGGCATCCAGGACCTGGCCTGACATCGGTAGATAACCGGCGTTCCTCAAAATAGTGTCAAAACGATTGATAGAGTCTTTCAATGGCTCCCGCCTGGGTCAGGCGTTCACGGAACAGCCAGACCGTTTTGGCATCAGGAACTCGATCTGAAAGTCCCAGGCCAAGGAAGCGCATGAGCGACAGACGGTCGTTGATCAAATACTCCGTCCGTTCGTCGGCCAAATTGTTCAGCGTCTGGATGACCAGAATTTTGAAAATCCGCGCCGGATAAAACGGGGGACGACTGCCATTGCTCCCATCCGAATACGCCAGAGCCTTCTTCAGATCAGGGCGGAGGACCTCAAAATCCACAGTCTGGGAAAAGGCCTCGAGTTGACCGCCAAGCCCACTCAACCGGGCAAGCCGCTCGTCACCATCAAAGAAACCCGGCGGCTTCATGAGCCATCCCTTCCCAATCATCACACAAGGTAGGGAATTACAGCCAAAAGTTCAGAGCCAAGGTTTTTCTTCGAACCCTCATCTGCTCAAAATGCGAATTAAAAACCATTCGATAGCCATAAATCAGGACAAAGCCGCATTAATACGCGGTTTTTCGTCCTCTTTCAGATTGTAATTTCATTAGCTCCAAGCCATAAAAATAGGGATACATTCCAAGAAACAGGATGCTAATGATGAAAATATTTAAATTGAAAACTTTTCATGGAAAAATATTGTCTATAGATAATAATATGAATATTTCATCTGGAACAAAAGAAGAATTAATTTTTATAGAACCAAATAATTTTATTAATTACATATTTTGTACAACCAAAGAAACAGAATATAAGATTATTAATTTGAATGATTCAAATTTAAAAGGTGGAATGATAATTTTTGAATATAAAAAAGAAGGAGATTATATTTATTTAATAGATCCTATAAGCAAAAAATACGTTTGCTCTCTACCAAAAGACCACAACAACAAAGTGATCGGAAATGTAAAAATAGCCAAAGAATGGGAAAAATTCACAATTATTCCCATAGAAAACACAACAGAATATACAGAAAAAAACTTTAATTTTACTTCTGGATTATCTCCAAATAATATAGATTATTTGTTTATTTCAGACCTCATAAAGAAAAACACTTTCAGTAAATTATTTTCAAAGAAGATATTAGACGCGTTTTCAATTTTTATGAAAATGGAAGACTTCCAATTGTTTAATTTTATTTTGTCAAAAGACAAAAAACTTCTCGATAAATTCAATTTTTTGTACGAAAATGATATTTGGAATAAATCTATAAATTCCATGAAGAATAATAAGATTGTTGAACTAAATAACGAATTAGACATTAAATGTATAATTAACGATAAAAATTTTTCATCTTTCCCTCATGCCATACAATTTTTCACTAAAACATTAATGCCTAGCGAATTTGGTCCTTCCTTGCTGTCAAGCTGCAGGAATGAAGGAATATACTTAATAGAATGGGTAGCTTATCATAGAGCTATTGGCTTTGAAAACATATATATATATAGCAATGATAACATTGATGGTTCTGACGAGTTACTTTCATTATTGAATAAATATGGATATATAAATTATGTGAAAAATGATATAAAAAACGGAATATCTGCTCAAAATAATTGCTACAATCATTGCCTGAACTTTGTTCCATCTATAATAAAAAGTTCGTGGGTTTTAGTAATAGATACCGATGAGTTTATATGCTTTGATCATGATAAATTCCAAGATATTACTGATTACATCAATTGGGCCACGATAAAAAAATATGATAGTATTTCGTTAAATTGGCGGAATATATCATCATCTCCAATAAAAAATATTAATGAATTCCAAAATAAAATTTCTCTCAGAAACCAAAATTATCTACCTAGAGGATATATGGGAGATGGTGATCGGATGGTTAAATCTTTCTTCAATCCAAGAACCGTAATAACAACTAATCCTCACCACCCAATCCCAAGCAATAAGTATTCATTTAATTATGGATTTTCGGATGGTTGTGAATATAAATGGCATAGATCACCTGAAGGTTTTTATGATAATCCATTATTTTCAGACGAAATTTCTTTCGATAATTCTTATATAGCACATTATTTCTTCAAATCAGCTAGTGAATGGTTTTGGAAAAACTTACGAAATAGAGGAGATAACCAATTATTATCAGGAATTTCATTTGAAAATTTATCACAAGATAGAATTGATTTATTTAAAAGGCAAACAAAACAAGATAATTATATGAAAGTTAACAATGATCCAAACAGTAACATAAATGAAAAGGCAGATAAAATCATTGATGAAATTTTATTAAATAAAGATATTAACTATTCCTACCAGAAAATATTAAATAACTACTTGGCAATTTCAAGAAAATCATTAATTGAATATAAAAAGTTACCATTTTACGACGATGCCTTTTTAAATATGGTGGCAAATGAAATTGGAGGATTGTAACAACTGAAGGGTCCGAAAAACCCTCTGGTTTTGAGACTAGGTCACGTTGACAAAAGACGTAATCCAGAGCTTTGCGGCGGCGAGATTGAGGAAGCTCATGAAAGACAGGGCGGTCTTGTCATAGCGGGTTGCAATGCGGCGGAACTGCTTGAGGTGGTTGAACATCCGCTCGATGCGGTTGCGATCCCTGTAACGCCGCCAGTCTGTTTTCTGTGGAGCGCTGCGGCCTTTACGTGAGGGAATGACCGGCAGGATACCGCGCAGCAGCAGATCCTGGCGGAAACTGTCGCTGTCATCGCCCCGGTCGGCCAGCATGGCTCTGGGGCTCGGGACCTGCAGCTTCATCAGGGCATCTGTGGCTTTGTAGTCCGAGACCTGCCCGCCTGTGAGGACAAAGCCAAGAGGACGTCCCTGATTGTCGCATCGGGCGTGGATTTTGCTCGTAAAGCCGCCGCGTGACCGACCAAAAGCTTCCGCATGAGCCCCCCTTTTGCCCCAGTGGCCTGCGAATGGGCACGGACTACGGTGCTGTCGAGCATATGCTGCCAGTCATCGGTCAGCCCCAGCTCTACCAGGGTTTGCAGTAGGGCATCCCACACGCCCTGTTCAGCCCAACGGCGAAACCGGACATAAACGGAGTTCCACTTGCCGTAGCGTTCATGCATGTCACGCCAGGGACAGCCGGTCCGCAGAACATGCAGCATGCCATTGAGGAACCGGCGGTTGTCTCCGGCTGGACGGGCCCAACGTCCACGCTCAGGCGGCAGAAGCGGGCCAATCACCGCCCATTCATGATCCGTCAGATCACCTCGTGCCATGCCTGTTCTCTCTGCCCGTTATCCCACAGGCAGGAAGTGAATCAGATCTCAGGCAGATCGTATAGATCTTTTGTCAACGTGACCTAGCTCTGAGATTCCATTCTTTCGGTTCTGATTGAGGGAATGGATCATGACGCAGTTTGGTTTCTTTGATGTTGAAAAGCGGCTTTCCTGGCTGAGCGGGCTTCGCGATCAGCACGAAGCGTTTTCCCAGGCTATGGATTTTGAAGCATTTCGCCCCGGTCTGGAGAAGACCCTGGCGTCTTCCGATGGAAGGAGGGGCGGGCGCCATTTAATCCCGTGTTGATGTTCAAGATCTTGATGATGTAGACGTTGAACAACCTGGAGGCTTCGAAGAAGCCTCCAGGTGGCCCCATTTTTCGGACGAGGGTATAAGCTTCCCTAACTTCGGAAGGCGAAACAAATGACGGTCATTGGGTCTATAATCCACCCTGAGAGAGGATGGATTTTATGAGCAAGGTTACGCGGAAACGGTATTCGGACGAGTTCAAATCACGGGTTGCTCTGGAGGCGATTCTGGGTGAGCAGACGCTGGCGGAGCTTGCATCAGACAATGACTGCACAGTGGAAGCGCATAGCGATCGAGCGCATGATGAGTATTTTTTCGGCAAGCAAATGCCGGAGATAGAACTGTTCATCCGGACCGTTGGCATCACCCGATGCCACCATGAGGATCGAGTGATGCCAATATCGTTCACAGTATACGCCGCTTCCTTTTCCTGCAGGGGATAAACGCGAGCGCGTAGCTATCCCACGGATAATATCCACCGATCCACTGAAAACGCAGATCGAAATCCACCTCACCCCCGCAAAGCAATGCACAAAAAATATAAGTATTAAAAAAATAATATTATATAAATGAAGATATTATTTATTATAATAAACAATAAACAATAAACAATAAACAATAAACAATAAACAATAAACAATAAACAAGGAACAGAAATGAGAAAATATATAATATTTGTTTTTTCGTTATTACTTATAATAATTTCGTTTTCAATATGTTTATTTTTATATTGTAATGATTTTTCTTCAACAAAAGTAAAGAGGCTTACAGGAGAAGTACATACCGGAGAAAATTTAAACCAGTCTTTTTCACAAGGAAAAGACTATAATTATATAAATGCTTCGAAACGCGATCCTATGGCGGAATTAGATGCTTTTCGGATTGGCGGAAAAAATTTAGGTTTTGCATATGGCGGGTCTCCTATATCGGCAGGCTCTCAAGGTTCGATCGCCTCGCTTGATTTGCAGGGCCATCCGTATGGCATGTACGCACAAGGCTGTATTTTTTGTGTCATGACCGGACAATCTGATTCGTTCCGTCCCGGAATAACAGGCGGTGATTGGACTGTTGGAACAGCAGCATCAGTGCTACCGGGGGATTCTGTGGCCGAGTATATTGAGACAGAAAATGAACGTGCATTGATGGTTCTAGACGTTGACCATTACGATGCGCCCGTGAACAATACAGATGCCGATGCCGTCCTAAAAACACCTTTGACCGCACAACAGATGGTAATGCTGCGTGTGGGCATGTGGATACATACCAACAGTATCGATGGCGAAAGCACCGAGCCCTCTTGCGAGACGTTAGGCGGGCATGCCGGTTGCTCACTCCCCAGGCAAAACTGGTACAGGTCTGTAGTAAAAGGATGGTCTTCAGACGGAAAAAAAATATACGTTACCCAATGGGTGTCGCCTACTTCCTCAAAATCTACAGTTAATGGACAGATCCCCCCAACCGATGCCGCGTCTATTGACACTTTAAACTCAAACTGGAGAAAACCGGTTATTTTCGTAGGGATAACACCTAATGTAAATGGACGGAACGAAAACCTGTTCTATAGGCACGCGTATTCTAGCGGTACCGGCGGCGCTCTAGGACATGCGATTTTATCAAATGAAATCGACATGATGTATCTCACTACAGAAAATCATGAAGTCAAAGTCACAGGCGATGATTTTGTAGCAGAGAATCTAGTTGGAAGCACGACGTTCAACCACGATAGCGTAACAGAAGATTCACACTTCATGCTGTTTAACGGAGATCTTCCCATAGGTCTCTGGCTTAATCTTGGCGCCACAGCGGATATGATTAAGAGTCCATCATTTAACGTGCATGGGAACGAAGGTGTTTCTCGCGCAGAAGCTCGTCTGGCAACTACTGAAATCTGGTCACAAGGATTTGCTGACGGAGCAGATGCCTTCAATCTTCTCGGCTATTTGCAGGCTGAAACAATTAATGCTCCCTCTCTAACTGGTGCTAATGGTACATCATACCATTTCGGGGTCCACATTGGAGGGACGAATACAACTCCAACAAATTTACCGAATAATTGGGGTGAGATGATCTGGAATCCCAAAGGCCAAAATCAGGGCTCGTTCGGAATGTGTGGTGGTGGTTCGACTGGTACCGCGGAAGCATGTGGCGTCATTCAGACTCAATCTGGACCTGTCATAATGCCATACCAAGTCTCCGTAAAAAACGGCGGAATAACTTCTGGCAACGGATTGGTTATCGGGAAACAGCCCTCTGGGCACGCCGCCGCTTTGGGAATTTATCAAGATGCTAGTAATATTGACAATATTTTAGAATTTATGGAAGGCTCTCGTAGTCTACTAAGTTTAACGTCTAAAGGAAATTTGATTATTAGCAGCAACATAACCGCATCGGGAATGACTACTTTCTCCGGAAAACTTATCATCCCATTCGGAACTCCAACATCGTCCACTGCCCCTTGTAAGCAGGGGCAGATGGAAATGGACGCAACCTACACATACTCGTGCGTTGTCGCAAACACATGGCACCGCGTGGCTAACGGAGCGTCGTGGTAGTAATATTGAAACAACTAGCACTACAGTTGCGTTTTTGCTTTAATGCGTAAGAGATATGCCTGAGCCTGATGAGGTCGTCGAAAAACGGACCGCCGGAGGATATGTGGGATCTGGGCTTGGATAATTTTCACGGCGAGGCATCGGATTTCCTGAATTGACCATTGGATAAGCTTTTGCGCGTTGGACGCGGTCTTTTTTTGAGCGCAAGGACGTTTGCCTGGGAGCGCACGGCGGCCATCATGGCGTGGGCGAGCATGACCAGAGAGACATGGCGGTGCCAGTCGTGCCAAGAACGGGTCTCGTTGTGGTCAAGGCCAAATTCGTTCTTGGCGGTCTCAAAGCCTTCCTTGATCCGCCAGCGCGCGCCTTCAACGCGGGCCAGCGTTTCAAGCGGCGTACCCTGTGGGCACCAGGTTATGAAATAGCGCAGATCGCCAGCGGACCAGCAGGCCTCGGGTCCATGTTTCGATCAGGGTGTCAGAATATGCTGACGCGTGGAGATCGGTTATCGGGCAATACAACCACTCATACCATCGCTCGCCCTTGCTACCGTGCCCGGCCGAACACCGGACCCAGGCAGCCCCCCTGGTTTTGGGTCGGCCTTTATGATTCCATTTTTCCTGCGTTGATTGGGAATGGTGGAAGATAAAGCGCCGAGTTTCTTTGGTGTTGAAGAGCGGCTTGCGCGATTGAGCAGACTTGGCGATCAGCTCGAAGCGTTTTCCCGGACTGTGGATTTTGAAGTGTTCCGCCCGGAACTGGAGAAGACACTGGCGTATTCAGACGGCAGCAAAGGCAGCCGACCGCCGTTTGATCCGGTGCTGATGTTCAAGATCCTGGTTGATCCAGACGCTGAACAATTTGTCCGATGAACGGACAGAGTATCTGATCAACGACCGCCTGTCATTCATGCGTTTCTTTGGCCTGGAGCTTTCAAATCGTGTTCCTGATGCCAAAACGGTCTAGCTGTTCCGTGAACGCCTGACGCAGACGGAAGCCATTGAAAGACTGTTTGAGCGGTTTGATGCGACCCTGCGGAACGCGGGCTATCTGCCGATGTCGGGCCAGATCCTGGATGCCACACTGGTGGCTGCCCCAAAGCAGCGCAGTACAAACACTGAGAAAGCCGACCTCCGGGCAGGGCGTATTACTGAAGACTGGCAGGATAAGCCATCCAAATTGTCCCACAAGGATCGCCATACGCGCTGGACACTGAAGTTCACCAAAGCAAAGCGGCAGGATGATGGAACCATGCCGTCAAGTGATCTCGCCATTCCGTTCTTTGGCTACAAATCCCAGGTATCGATAGCGGGACCGGGTTTGATGCCATGGAGAAAGTCGGAGAAGCACAGGCTTCGGAGACGTGCTTGTGGATCAGACCCGGTTCCCGGCATGCCGGGAACCGGGTCTATACTCTCAGAGCGAACCAGGCCGGTTCGGGGCTGAAGTCCCTGAGAGATCCGCCGATCGTCTCGTCTTTTGTGAAGCATGAACCCGGTCCGGCCGCGCTGACGGGGCAAGAGTAACATGATTGTGGCGTCTGCTTTGAGTGAAGTTGATCGGCCACGAATGACACACCTGACTGTGACCGTAGCGTTGGTTCCCTCACCAGAAAGGACCGACCATGACATTCCGTACCATTGGTATTGATCTGGCCATTCGCGGAGATCACCTCGCTCAGATCTATGACGATGGCCGCCCTAATGGCCGTGCAATTCGTTTCAGGCACGATCAGCCTTCACTCGCCGCTTTTGTTCAGACAGCCGTGATGGGGCTGAGGGCGGATGACCACATTCAGGCCATCATGGAGCCAACCGGTATGAGCTGGTTTCCTGTTGCCCACCATCTTGCAGATGCTGGCGTCACCGTGGCTCGCGTCAAGGGAAAACGGGTCAAGGCTCTACGCCGCTACCTTTCCGAACACGCCAAAACGGATATGGCTGATGCCCAGATCCTGGCGGCCATACCGTCATTTGGTGGACCACGTCTTGATCCAGTCCACATTCCGGATCCGCAAAGCCACGCTCTTCAACGTCTAACCAAACAGAGAAGCCGCTTTCAGAACGAGATCGCGGATGCCAGGCGGCGCCTGCTTGATCTCATTCGTTGGGCATCCCCCAGGCTTGAAGCAGTCTTGCCTGACTTAGGAACACGGCTCTCTTTGGCCCTGTTGCAGAAATGGTTTCACCCCTCGGATGTTTTGAAGGCGCGTCGTACGACACTCGCCAAATATGTTGGAGCTCATGCGGGAGGGAACCATCCGCGCAGTGGGCCTTTTGTGGAAACGCTGATCACAGGGTTACGTGAAGCAGCGCAATACGCCCAGAACCTTCATGGGACACACATTGATTTTTCGGAACTGCAATTCGAAATCGCGACGGAAATTGAGAATGTTCTGAAGAAAATTCAAATAGTTGGAAATCTTGAGCAGCATATTGCAGATCTCTACAAACACCTCGACCCACAGGCTCTTCTGCTCAGTATTCCGGGTGTCGGCCGTCATCTCGCACCGACCCTGATTGGTATCTTGCAGAACATTGAGCGGTTTCATTCCGAAAAACATTTACGGGGTTTTTGTGGCCTGTTTCCCAGGAGGGCTGATAGTGGTGGTGTGGAGCGAGCGGGCCAGACCCTGACCCAGGGTGGCAATAACCGCATCAAACACGCACTTTATCTTGCTGCTGATACGGTACGAAAAACAGATCCTGAACTGGCAGAACTTTATTGGAGGCTGATGACTGCGAAAGGTCATCATCACAAACAGGCTTTATGTGCCGTTGCCAATCGTATTGTGAACCGGATCTTCAGCGTTCTCAAACGAGGAAAGCCTTATGAAGTGCGCGACAGGGAGGGAAACGGCATCACCATGTGTGAAGCAAAAGCCATCATTCTGGAGCGCTATACTGTCGGAGAAAACATCAGAGCAGGACGTCGTTCCAATCGGATCGAAAAGAACTCCTGAAACCGGAAAAATTGCTTGCGCTCTCGGTACAAGATCACGTCTCCATCGACCAGAAGTTTCGGTTTATCGGGAAATGGAAGACGACGAATGCCGCAGCCAGCGATGATGCCAGACTACGCGAGGGCCTGTTGGATAAAACCAATATAGCCTCAGGCGTTTGGGCTGATACGGCGTATCGCTCAAAAGCCAATGAAGACTTCATGGAAAAGCAGGACTTTGTCTCCAAGGTTCACAGGAAAAAGCCGCATCTCAAACCGATGCATCGGCATATCCAGCGATCCAATGCTGGAAAGTCGGTCATCCGCTCGCGTGTCGAGCATGTCTTTGCCGATCAGAAATCGCAGACAGGGCTGTTCGTCCGGGCTGTAGGCATAACGCGAGCCACCATGAGGATCGGGCTGGCCAATATTGTCTACAACATGCGCCGCTTCCTCTTCATCGAGAGGTTGAACGCGAACGCGTAGCCATCCCAATGGCGATAGCCCGCGATCTGCTCAAAACGCAGAGCGAAAGTCACCCCAGGAACCAGAAATCAGCACGCCACAACCCAAAAATCAGGCGCAAGAGCAGTCAATCAACAGTTCTTCGAACCCTCCACCTGGGCCGTTATGAGGATCGGGCTGGCTAATATCGTCTACAATATCTGCCGCTTTCTCTTCCTGGAGCAGATCAGCGCGAGCGCGTAGTCACCCAGCGAAGGACAGTACTCGATCTGCTCAAAACGCAAACAAAAAAGGCCCCAAAGAACCGTCAATCAAATCGCCACAACCCGCGCAATCACGATTCAAGCGCGTCAACCAACGGTTTTTCGATCTCTTTGGCTTCTGAGATATACGTTCCGTAGACATGGATCTTACTAAGATGTAAAAATGAAGTATCATTGAGCACAATGCGAATGTGATTTGCAACGAAATCCGTTTCGATCTGAAGAGGCTCACCAAATTCGCCACCGACATATTCAGTGTTAGTTTTTCGGTAAAACTCTTTCCAGTAAATCCCATCGTCAGATTTCAGAACTGAAAACTTACTAAATCTCCGCGCGTATCCTTCATGATCGCAACGATTAAAAATGATAATCTGTTTGACATGTGAAAGCTGTCGAAACTCAAGACTCCACCAAGGATTTTTTTCAAATCCTGTATGAAATGCTGGAATCATTCGCAATGGCTCAGAGATAGCTCTCTGCGCCTCGACTTTAGTATTGGATTTTTCGAAAGAATGTTCGCAAAGACTACTCTGATCAGCCGATCCTTCTTCTGAAATTAAAGGAAGATCTGGGGTATCGATATAAACATCGTAATGGAATGTTTGGTTTCCAATCCATTTAACAAAGGCCTTTGGATTTGGTTCGATGATATTGCAAAGAACACTCTTGAATAAATTGGCAGAAAAATTAACGTCTTTATTGTAAAAGGTGTCTAAAACTATACCTAAATAGTTTATTTCGTAATCTTTTTTCAGATGCCTTGCAATATCGTGATGTTCTGTTTTTAAAAAAACAACATCAAAATTTTCTGACTTAAAGAACTTTGCGTGGAGATTATCTTCATATGAAGCAGAGGGATAAATAAGCACCGCCTTTTGTGTCGCGCTTTCGGGGGCATAATCGCTAAAAGTAAATTTACTGATCGCTCCGTCTAGAGGGGTGAGCGGCCCAAACCATTTGCAAAACGACGGCAGAGCAGAATACTGCGGGCTAAAAGCTAAAATTCTCGTAATTCTATCGCAGTATTTTGAGAAAACAATAGCACCAGATCCCCCCAAACTTTCTCCTAAAGCGTATATGTATTGATATTTTTTACAAAAACAATTTAAAAACCGAAACATTTTTATTGAATTTATATTGTTGTACCAGTCAAGGTTCTTTGATCTCACAAAAATATAAGATGTATTAAATTTTTTTATTGTATTTTTAAACTCCTCAACTGGCTGGGCTAAAGCTAGAGATCCAGCACTTGAGAACACTACAGTTACATTATTTGTTTTTCTATTCCAATATGAAATTTCGTAATTATCATCCTCATGTATTATTGTAGACATATATGATCCTTTTTGAAAGTTTACCTGAGATGAGCTTAAATTGTCGAGAATAGACTAATCTTCTTTGAGAAATGGTCAATAATTAAAATATGAAGAAATGGCAGAACCGTTGTACAATGCGCTTGTCTCGCGATTTCAAGGTTGTGAGACGTCATTGGCGTATTTGAGGATTTCGTCGACCTATTCCATGATATCCCCGACTGTCTGGTTTAACGTAATCAGAGTTGCGAGCTCTGAAATTTTCTTCGACCCCTTCCAACTGAATAGCTATGCTGTTTCCCTAACCGCTATAACGGGGATTATGTTCGACCTGGCAACAGTTCTGGCTGGGATTGCTGAGTTCGAAGGATATCTGATAGTCCAACCGTTTGGCTCCGAACGTTCTGGCGCTGGTGGCTGAAAAGCGTAGTTATCTGTGGATCGCACGCGATTTGGAGATCAGCAAGAACACTGTTGCTGCCATTGTGCATAGGAAAATACAAAGAGCCTTCTTTTTGGTAGGCACAGGCTGTTACGCTATATGAGTGTAGGTTACCGAAGCCTCCCGCAGGGAGGGTTGGGAGGTTACACTATTACCTATAGTGTAACACCTCGCCTCTTTCGCTCCCATGCTTGGGGACACTGTTCCTCCCCGTCCCGCTCTCACGATCTGCGGAAAAGCCCCGAAAATCCGTATCCCTGGAGAAAAAGCCCCTGACGGTTCGGATCCGGACCTGTTACACTTTTCGGGATCTTATGCCCAAAGCTCCGCAAACGGCCCCGCCCCGCCAGTTCAGCCTCTTTCCCGAGAGCGCCCGTCTGCAGCGGATTGACCCGGCGACCAACTGCTGGCGCTTCTACCGTCTGACCCTGCAGGACGATCTCTTTGGCGGCACTGTCCTTGTCCGCTCCTGGGGGCGTCTGGGGACCACCGGTCAGGAGCGGCGGGAGCGTTTTGGCGATCCGGTTGCCGCTCAGAAAGAGCTGGTCCGTTGGGTGCGGGTGAAGCAGCGTCGGGGCTATCGTGAGGATATGGACGGATGACAGCAAACGATGTGACGGTGAAAACGAGGGCGCTGCCCTCGCGCTCCCGGCAGGAGCCTCAGGCTCCTGCACCTCGGGGATTTGACAGGAAGGGTCCGTCTGGCGGCGGCGTGGCGCCTCAGGCGGGGATGCAGCTGTTTGATCCTTCGGGAGCGCGGAAATATCTGACCGTCTCCGAGCGCACCGCTTTCCTGAAGGCGGCCGAGCGGGCGCCGCGCGATGTCCGCACGCTCGCCATGACCCTGGCCTGGTCGGGGTGCCGTCTGTCCGAGGCTCTGGCCCTGACCGCCGATCGGGTCGATCTGGTCGGCGGCGTGCTGGTGTTCGAAAGCCTAAAGAAGCGCCAGGGTGGGATTTACCGGGCCGTCCCCGTCCCCCCTGCCCTGCTCGAGGCGCTTGATCTGGTGCACGGCGTCCGCGAAGCGCAGGCGCGTCGGGACCGGGGCCGCTCCCTGCGTCTGTGGCCGGTGGCCCGAATGACCGGCTGGCGGATGGTGCATCGGGTCATGACCGAGGCCAGTCTGTCCGGACCCGCCGCCTCTCCCAAGGGCCTGCGGCATGCCTTTGGCGTGGCGGCGGTCTCCACCGGCATTCCGCTCAATCTCGTGCAGAAATGGCTCGGTCATGCACAGCTCTCCACCACCGCCATTTACGCCAACGCCTCCGGCGACGAGGAGCAGACTATTGCAAGGAAAATGTGGAGCTAGGATAAGTCTAAAAATCGTATAAAATTATTACATCAAATACGATTGCACATTTTTACGATTAATCGTAAAACCTAAAAAAGGAAATCAGTATGATAATTGGTCTTCTGAATCAAAAAGGCGGGGTTGGAAAAACAACCTTAAGTGTTAATTTGGCGGCAAGTCTCGCGCATGCCGGTGCTCGCGTACTCCTTCTCGATATTGATCCTCAAGGTAGCGCTTTAGATTGGGCCGCTGCTCGTGAAGGGAAGCCACTTTTTCCAGTGGTAGGGTTGCCGAGAGCTACCGTGCACAAAGAGATAGATCAGATCGGAAAAGATTATGATCATATCATAATTGATGCCCCCCCCCGTGTCACTGATTTAGCACGCAGCGCTATCATGGCATCAGATCTCATTTTAATCCCTGTACAGCCATCTCCTTATGATATTTGGGCAGCTGATGAAGTTGTCAAACTCATTGAGGAAGCTAGAATCTACAAAGAAAAACTTAAATCCTCTTTTGTGGTTAATCGTAAAATCGCAAAAACGGCGATAGGCCGAGACGTTAAGGAGGCTCTTTCATCATATTCGGTTCCGGTTTTCTCATCGAGCATTACTCAGCGTGTGATTTTCGCTGAGGCTGCGGCTCAAGGAAAATCAGTGCACGAAATAGATCCGCAGAGTTCCGCTGCCATAGAGGTAGATGCTGTTAAAAACGAGTTGATGGAATTCATCAAATGAGCGCAAAAAAAATCCAAATCGGCATGAAGCCTACGAACAAAGCAATTTCGCCCTCAGCTGATGCCTGGGTCGAAACACGAAAAAATTCAGATGAGCCTGAGGCAATGAAGCGACTGACGATTGATGTTCCAGCTAGCTTACATCGAATGATTAAATCGTCTTGCGCTATGCGTGGGACCAAAATTGCCGATGAAGTGCGTGAACTACTTTTAAAGAAATACGGAAATCAGTAAAAACTGATAATCGTATTTAAGTTTTTCGAGTGAAACTATGGGGTAAGAGAGACAATAAGATGTCCATTCGCAAAGCTCCAAAAGCAGAAAGCCAAACAGATTTTTTTGTACCGACCCTTTATGATGTAGGGACGAAGGATTCTCGTAGCATTATGGATGTGGCGGTCTTTCGCTTATCTAAACGAGATCGCCGTGCGGGCGAGGTCATTCATTATGAGCTATCAGATGGTCATGTGACAGTTTCTGGGGGCGCTGCTGGTATGGCTTCAGTCTGGGACTATGATTTAGTTCTTATGGCAGTCTCGCATCTTACCGAACAAATGAACCGTTTCCGCGAAGGAAAAGCCGAACGTCCTAGCCGGATTTTCCGTCCGCATGTTGCCGATGTTTTGCGTTTTTGCCGCCGATCTGATGGCGGCAAACAAAAGGATGACTTGGTCGAAACGTGCATCAGACTAAACACAACACACGTTGCAGTTCAGCGCATTAAAAAAAATAGTAACGGTAAAACGATAACAGTCGATGAAGGAGAGCCACTTATTAGTCGATATAAAATTATAAAAAGCGATACAGGAAAACTAGAATATATAGAAATAGAATTAGCGGATTGGATGCACAGAGAAATAACTGATGGAAAAAACCCTGAAGTTTTAACTGTTCACCCAGATTATTTTTTAATAGATCCTGGTATAGGTCGTTTTGTTTATAGATTAGCTCGCCGTGCGGCGGGGAAAACCGAAGCAAAGTGGTCATTCCAAACAATTTATGATCGGAGCGGTAGTTCTGGAACATTGAAAAAGTTTACTGAAAATTTGAGAAAAATTATTAATTCTAATAATTTGCCGGAATATATCATTGAAGAAGAACTGGGAAATTCAGGGCCATTATTAGTTATGACTTATAGAAATTCCTCCGCCCGGATAGAGGACAATGCTAGCCCCTAATGTACGGGTAATTCGAATCTGCATAGATGACACAAGATAGAAGCAACCTTTTCCATTCCCAACAAGGCAAAAACAGACGCATGTATGTGAACAAACCGTACATTGGGGGCCAGATCCCGTACATTGGGGGCCAGATCCCGTACATTGGGGGCCAGATCCCGTACATTGGGGGCTGGTAAATTTTTTAAGCGCTTGAAATAAAAGAATAATTTATACTTTTTTTTTCCTAAAACTATTTAAAACATTTAAAACTATTTGAAACCCGAATGCCTGTGGATAACTCTTCCCCTCCTGACCGTGCTTTAGAAGCTCTGGCTGATCGCCTGGAGGCTTCAGAAGATTACCGGGTGCTCAGACGTCTGCGTCCTTCCGTTCTGAGCCATAAACCCAAGGGCAAGGGACTACGTACCGGTCTGTTCGTGGATCTGGAAACCACCGGCCTTGATCCCCGTCAGAACGAAATCATCGAAATCGGCATGGTCCCATTCATCTACCGCATCGATGGTCTTCTTCTTGGAACCCTGCCAGCTTTTAGCCGACTGCGGGAACCTTCCATTCCCGTGCCTGCCTTTGTTCAGGATCTGACAGGACTGACATCCGAACGCCTGGCTGGACACACCATCTCACCCTACGAGGTGGCGGCCTTCGCCCCGGATGCCAGTCTGGTGATTGCTCATAACGCAGCGTTTGATCGTCCTTTTCTCGAACGCTTCTGCCCGGCCTTTGTGAACAAACCCTGGGCCTGTTCCATGGAAGACATTCCCTGGGATCAGGCAGGCTTTGAGGGGCGCAAACTGGGGCATCTGGGTCTGCAGGCCGGATTTTTTTTTGACGGGCATCGCGCCGTGGATGACTGTCAGGCTGCCATTGCCCTTCTGGGCCACACAGGCTTCCCGGAGAACCGCTCCGCCCTCTCTCTTCTGCTAGAACGGGCCAGAACAGTCTGGACGCGTCTGTGGGCTGAATATGCGCCCTTTGAGCTCAAGGATACGCTCAAGGCCCGTGGCTACCGCTGGAACGATGGTTCTGACGGGCGACCCAAAGCCTGGTTCATCGACAGACCGCCTGAAGAGGTTGAAGAGGAGGTGCGCTTTCTGCGCTCTGACATCTATCAACGCGAAGCCGACATTCTTGTGCGGCCTGTCGAAGCCGGAGACCGCTTTACCAGCCGGGTCTAAGGCGGTCCTTGTCCGAAGCATGGCAGAGTGTCACTCTGATCTCTTTCACAAACAGAGAGTTTCCTGATGTTGATCCGGTTCCGTACGTCGTTTGCCATGCTCTTGGCGGGCATGACTCTGTCTTCTGCCGCTCTGGCAGCTGAGAACTCTGAGAAACCCTGTGAAACCGATCTGTGCCGCAGCGTCCGGCAGTCCTGGACCACCGTGCGTCAGGATGCCTCTGATGCGACCCGCTGGACCAAAAAGGAGAGCGTCAAAGGATGGGATGTCACAAAGGACGGCACAACCAAAGCCGCACACTGGACCGGCCGGGAAAGTGAAAAAGGCTGGAAGGCTACAAAAGCCGGAACGAAAGATGCGGCGCATGACACTGCCGCCTGGACCAGAAAAGCAGCCCATGATGTAAGCCAGTGGGGAACGGACAAGACGCCTGACACGGCTAAAACCGGACAGGATCAGTAGTCCTGGACCAATTCGGTTCAAGGCTATGACCCGTCTGTGGGTTCTGTCTGATCTCCATCTTGAGGCTGTACCGTTTCCAGATGGCTATGATCCGATCCGCCCGGAGTTCGATGTGCTGGTGGCGGCAGGTGATCTCTGGCGGGGCGAACCAGAAAAAGCCGTGGCAACGCTTAACCGTCTGGCAGGCGGACATCCAGCTGTGTTCGTCGCCGGTAACCATGAAGCCTGGGGGATGACCCCGGACCGGGCTCTGGAGCGTCTAAGACGGGCGACAGCCGGAACAACAGTTCACCTCCTGGAGGGAACTGAGGTCGTGCTGGCCGGGACCCGGTTCGCAGGCCTTACCCTCTGGGCAGATGGGGCTCTGGCTCCTGTCCCAGTGGATCCGCACCAGACAACAGGGGAAGGGGTTCTGCGGCCGTCTGGTGAGGGTCTCATCACGCATGGCGATGAAGCGGCCCTGCATCATGCTCACCGGGCCCGGCTGGAGCAGTGTCTGTCAGAGACGTCGTCCGGGCTGCCGGTCGTGGTGGTCACCCATCATGCGTCTCTGGCAGCGTGTCTACCGGAAAGCCTGCGCCGTCAGTCAGGAGCCGGGCTGTTCGCCTCTGATCTGTCCGGCCTGATGGAGCGCTTCCGGATTGCTCTGTGGATCCACGGCCATATCCATACCCGGCAAAAGCACCGTCATGCCAGTGGGACCCGGGTCCTCGCCAACCCGGCCGGACCCCTGTTCTCTGTTCCGGGATTTGACGACGCACTCGTTGTCGAGATTTGAACAACTCAGTGTTCAAGCGGTGACATCAGTCTGGCGTAAGCCAGTATCGTTTTTCTTTCTCCGCATGTTTTCGGTCCAGAATACGGGAAATGGACTCCCGACCAAGCTGAGGAATGCTTTCGTCATCTTCTACGGGCAGTCGCCGACGCGGCGGAAACCCGGGGCGACGTCTGGTTGGGTCTGGTGAGGTGACAATAGTTCGAGGCGCTCTGACCGGGGGCACTCTTTCTGCATCTTCACGCTCGGCATATTGCTGTTTGACCTCCTCCGGCTGCCAGTTGGCAGGCAGGCGGCTGGGGGTAGGGCTGACAGTCTCTGCAGGTGGGTTGGGTGTGGTGTTGGCCTTCTGGCGGGCCCGTTCACTCACAATCCGGGACCATTTTTTACGGATCGTGTTGGCGACAGCCTCTGTGCACGCAACATCAATGCCATCGTCCTGAGCTGCTGTAAGGATCATTTTCCAGGTAACACGGCGCCCCTCGCGCAGTTCTGCGATGGCATCATGGTTTTGATAGAGCCAACGATAGATCGGTGTTGCCGTGGCCCGGGGAGCCCGAAAGGGATGCTGCTTCTTGAGGGCTGCAAGTGCTTTTGACATGTCCCGGTTTCAACTCCTGTGTGTCCGTTCTGGACACACCCTCTTGGGGTGTCGGACGGATCTTCATGTGCGTGATGACATGGTTTTACCCGCAGACACCTTAAGCGTGTCTTTGGCGTGCCACAAGAGGGTCTCAGAAGAGACTGAGACGTGTCTTATCGTGGCAAAAGCAGGCCTTTTGAGAGGCTTTGGAGAGACTGAAACGTGTTGTTTTCGTGACGTAAAAAGTAAGGTCTTCATAGACCATTGCACCGTTCGTGCAGGACGGCTGCAGGAGCCGAGAGAACGTTGTGCTTTGAGGCGCTGCCGTCTTGATAAACTAAACTTAAAAAACTAAGTTGGTCTGGTGCGAAGGAGAAAGGTTCTGTCATGCGGACGGTCAATATTCACGAAGCCAAAACCCATCTGTCTCGGCTGATCGAAGCCGCCATGAAGGGCGAAAGCTTCATCATCGCCAAAGCCGGTCGGCCCATGGTGCGTGTCAGTCCGATTACGGCTCCCGAAGAGACACAGAAGCGCCGTCTGGGTTTTCTGGCTGGACAGATCCGGGTTCCGGAAGACTTTGATCGCATGGGCCAGGAAGATGTCATCTCCCTGTTCGACGGTCCGGCATGAAGCTGCTTTTGGACACCCATCTTCTGCTCTGGGCCGCCGGAGAGCCGGACAGGCTGTCCGTGCGTGCAAGATCCCTGATGGAAGATCAGGACAATGCTCTGGTGTTCAGTGCTGCCAGTCTGTGGGAAATCACCATCAAGGCAGGACTGGGACGTGCAGACTTCCAGATCGATCCCCATCTGCTGCGACGTGGCCTGATCGAAAACGGCTATGAGGAACTACCCGTCACCGGTCAGCATGCTCTGGCGGTCGGGCAGCTTCCTGATGTGCATCGGGATCCTTTTGACCGCATCCTCGTGGCCCAGGCGACGGTAGAAGGGCTTCTGCTGGTGACCCATGATCTGCTCGTACAGGCCTATCCCGGGCCCATCACACCCGTTTAATAGCACTATTGTATGATAGATAGTTTTAATTCATTGTTTTCTTAATGAGGAAAACTTATTGCATTACATATAAATTCTTATCATGAAGGACTGATCAATATGAAATTTGACTATGTGCTTACTTATTATTCTGGACTTTGGATTTCTGAAAAAGGAGAGAAATTTTCTTCGGAAGAAGTAATGGATTTAGAAAGAAGATTTAATATAAAGAAAATATTAAGTTAACTTGATAATTATATAATAATTTTTTTTGAATAATTTTTATATAAAGATATATAGACCGTCTATTTATATTTGTCCTGTTTTTTAAAAGTCCTTTTGGAAATTCGGTGTAGGGGGTTTTCATAAGGTGGAGGGTTCGAAAAACCGTTGATTTCTGGTTTGTAGACCTGATTTTCACTCTGCGTATTGAGCAGAGTGAAGGTCTCATGCCCAGGATTGCTCCGCGTTCGCGTTAATCTTCTCGAGAAAAAGGCGCATGTTGTAGACGATATTGGCCAGTCCGATCCTCATGGTTGCCTGGGTGATACCGACAGTCCGGATGAACAGTCCCGTCTGTGATTTCTGATCCGCAAAGACATGCTCGACACGCAAGCGGATGACCGACTTTCCAGCATTCGATTTCTGGATATGCCGGGTAACGTGCCCCCCGAAAATGTAACCATTTAAAAGTAGAGTCCGATCGAGAAGGGTACGGATGAATGAAGCGCAGTCGCTTTACGGAAGAGCAGATCATAGGGTTCCTGAAGGAACAGGAGGCTGGGCTGAAGGTTTCTGATCTTTGCCGCAAACACGGGATCAGTGATGCGACGTTTTACAAATGGAAGACCCGCTATGGTGGTCTTGAGGTATCCGAGGCCAAACGGCTGAAGGCGCTGGAAGATGAAAACATCCGCCTGAAACGTCTTCTGGCGGATGCCATGCTGGATAATGCGGCCCTAAAGGAAATCGTTGGAAAAAAGTGGTGACGCCTGTCGCGAAACGGCAGGCAGTCCGACACATACGGGAGGCTCTGGCCCTGAGTGAACGCCGTGCCTGTGCGCTTGTTGGTGTTGCCAGGCGTGTCGCGCGGTATGTTTCTACCGGAGCGGACGATGCTGCCCTGCGCCAGCGCCTGCGGGAACTGGCGGACCAACGACGCCGCTTTGGCTATCGCCGCCTGGGGTATCTTCTGGCGCGGGAAGGCTTCAGTCCCAATCACAAGAAGCTGTTCCGCCTTTACCAGGAGGAAGGTCTGAAAGTCCGTCATCGGGGCGGTCGAAAGAGGGCATTGGGAACGCGCTCTCCCATGACCATCCCCCAGGAACCCGGACAGCGCTGGAGCCTGGATTTTGTCTCGGATGCCCTGATCTATGGCCGCCGGTTCCGCATTCTGGCTGTTATCGACGATTTCAGTCGCAAGAACCTGGCACTGGTTGCCGACACATCGCTGTCAGGCGGACGTGTGGTGCGGGAACTGACGGTGCTGGTGGAGCGATATGGCAAACCTCTCATGATTGTCAGCGACAACGGGACGGAATTCACATCCCATGCCATCCTGAAATGGGCCGATGAGATGAAGATCGAATGGCATTATATCGCCCCGGGGAAACCGCAGCAGAACGGCTTTGTCGAGAGTTTCAACGGCCGATTAAGGGATGAATGCCTCAACGAAACGCTGTTCACCTCCCTCAG
>NZ_CP068424.1:0-9589 GCF_016757795.1 Gluconobacter sphaericus
GTGGGACGCATGAATCGAGGAGACTTCGTCACCGTTGCTCTCCAAGGGGATCTGGGCAAACCCCGACCGGCTCTGATCGTTCAGGCGGACCGTTTCGAGACGACAGCCTCCGTGACCATTCTCCCTGTCACCAGCACCCTTATAGACGCGCCTTTGCTCCGCCTGTCGGTAGCCCCGGACGAGCGGAACGGGTTGCGCAAAACGTCCCAGGTAATGATCGACAAACCCAGCACGGTCTCTCGAGACAAGATTGGCCCCACCTTCGGGATTGCCAGCGATACCGTCATGCTTTCCGTCAATCGCGCTTTGGCGCTGTTTCTCGGTCTGGCCTGAAAGGCCCGTGACCTTACAACCGCTTTCCGTCGAGACGATCCCACCGGCTCTTCAGGGAGCTTCTGACCATCTGGTTCTGGCCGCTCGCTCTCCCGCGACATTGCGCGCCTATCGCACCGACTGGGGCGCTTTCGTGACCTGGTGCAGCGCCCAGGGCGTCACAGCGCTCCCCGCTCGACCCGAAACCGTGGCCGCCTGGATTGCCTCGCGTCTGGAACAGGGCCGCAAAGCCGCGACGCTGACTCGTGGGGTGGCGGCCGTGTCCTGCGCGCATGAACTGGCCGGGTTCGAGAGCTTCAGCCGCTCCCGCGTCGTCCAAGATGCGTTGCGGGGCATGCGGCGGACGCTTGGTACGGCACCGACCCAGAAAGCCCCCGCGACCGTGAACCTGTTGCGCCAGATGCTCGATGTCCAGCCCGACACGCTGATCGGTCGGCGCAACCGGGCACTTCTGGCCCTAGGCTTTGCTGGAGCCTTGCGACGGTCTGAACTGGTGATGCTAGAAGTCGGGGATCTCCTATCGCAGGACGGCGGCGCATTACTCACGCTCCGGCGCAGCAAGACCGACCCGGATGGGGCCGGTCAGACGATCGGGATTCTGAATGGCTCCACTATCCGGGCGCTGGAGCATGTCTCAAGCTGGTGCGAGGCGGCCGGGATGACGTCCGGTCGGATGTTCCGGTCCGTGGACCGGCATGGTCGGGTCGGCGGTTCGCTGTCAGATCGCTCGGTGGCCCGGATCATCAAGACCGCCGCCGAGGCCGTGGGGCTCGATCCGGAACACTTCTCGGGGCATTCGCTACGGGCAGGGTTCATCACCTCAGGGGCGGAGGCCGGCGTCGATGCGCTACTGATCGCCGAAACCTCGCGGCATCAGAGCCTAGACGTGCTGCGGAGCTATGTCCGGCGTGCCTCATTACTGAAGACCCATGCCGGACACCGCTTCCTGTAGCCCTAGCCAAACGGCCACCACCATCGGCGGCGACCGTATACCCCGTACGTCCGGGTCTGTTTAGGGGGTACGTTCAGGGTGAACACTGGCTTTTGTACAGGGTGAACGTACGGGGGGTACGTAGGGTGTACGCGTTCACCCTCGATCCGTGAGATCTTCTCCCTGAGCTGGGCATTCTGTTCCTTCAGAACTGCGTTTTCTTCCCGGTAATCTGAGACTTCTTGGCGTCTTTCATTCAGTTCAGTCTGGAGAAGACCCATCATGTCTCGCAGGGTGGACAAAGCTGTATTGTCCGGGGTGAACATCTCATTATGTTCAGGGGTACGTTCACCCTGAACGTCCGGGGCTACGTGTTCAGTCTGTTCAGGGGGTACGTTCAGGGCCAAGACGGGAACAGAAACACGGACAACGCCATGATTGTCCGTGATCTTGAGCCAGCCGCCGCGACGAACGCGCGCGCGCGCAGCTTCAAGGGACAGTCCAAGCCGGTTAGCCAACTGACGATAGGTCAGATTTTCTGTTTGCTCGGCCATAGATCCTCTTCGTCTCAAGCCTGAGCTTATATCCGGTCGAGCATGAAATGCGAGTAAGGCTGTCGCCCTAGCTAGGGCGATACATCTTGCCTGTTGGTTTTTTGTTCCAGACGGCCCGACTTGGCCCTGAATGGCCTCAAGAGAGAATTTCTAGGGTTTCGGGCGGACTGAGGCCGTCTCTAGCCATTCAGGGCCAAGTCGAGCCGAGATGAAGGGATAGCCTTTCGAATAGCTCCTTCGTCTTGAGCTTTTTAAACGTGCGTCTGAGGGGAAATCTTGGCGCGGGAACGTCAACTCGTCGACGAGGACGGGGGCCAGGATGCGATCAGGTCGAGCCAGTCATTCTTGGTGCGTGGCTTTTCAAAGAAAATATCTCTTTGAAAATGGATTTCGCTGTCGTTTTGGCAGTTAGAAGAAAATCTGAGTTTTCTGCGGGCAAGAGCCTCTTTGAGGCGCTGTGTCGCATGGGCTGCGGCAGCCTTGGCCTGTTCCAGGCTAACCAGGATCAATCGGTAGCGGTTGGGACCATTTACAACACGCCCTGAGCGCCGCATGCGCTGGCGGGTCCGTTCCACAAAACCAAGGCTGTACGCTGTCTCCAGCGCCCGGATCACGGTTCTAGTGCTGCATCCGGCGCGGGCAGCAATGCTTTCGTGGGATGGAAAGAGACCACGATGGCCTTCAAAGCTGGCAAGGGCCTGAAGGACGAGATGTGTCCTGGCGGTGATCTGACGGGCTTGGGTCAGGGTCCAGATCTGGGAAGCGAAAGAGGTCATGTCCGTCCTTTTCAGACGGCAAGCACTTCCCAAGAAGGAGAACGTTGAACCTTTGAGTAGCTCACGCTATATTCCTTCTATCGGGTGAACAAGCGGGCTTAGTCGCTTCTCCACCTGCTCGCCGCGCAACAGCGAGATTCGAAGGAGGCAGCCTTGCCGGGCTGCCTCCTTCATTATTTTGAAGCATATTGATCTGTTGAAAGCACATTGTCCAGCAAGGGGGGGCAGTGAGAAGACGTTTGAAAGCGTACGCTAAGCGATACCGTACTCGGAACGTTGATATTGAGACGGGTTACATGAGCAGTTTTCGTCTGTTTTTGGGTCATCCTGACGTAGTCAGATAAACACTCGTTTACGTAATACATTTCGGCGAAAATGAGCGTTTTTTGCTAATTTTCCCGCCAGAAAGTTTCTTACCGTACGTTTTCGAACATCCTCTCACCGCTCCCGATTCAGCGCATCACTACCCAAGCCCCCGGAACAACGGAGCCATTTGTTCTGATCCGTCCCGCCCAGAACCGTACTGTCACTTTATGACTGATGAAGAACAGTAAACGCCCGATGAAAGCCGTGGACATCTGGACACTCCTATTCGACCACCTGTTTCCACATACCGGCCAAATCATGCTGACCCGCGAAGAAATCACTGAAAAGGTTGGAATCAGAGTCAACAAAGTTACGGCTATCATGAAAGAACTGGTTACGTTCGGTGCGATTTTTTCCGACCGTGAAAAGGTAGCTGGTATGCGGGGGCCAGGTCTCGTTCGCTATTACATGAACCGACATGTGGCCGAGATCGGTAGCCGCGCTACACAAGAGGAATTAGCCCTCATTCCCAAGCCAGGTGCCAAGCTGGAAGTCGTGCAAGGCGGTAAAATTTGACAAGAATCTTCTTCCTGAATCAGACCCACAATAGTTCTTATTGACACTAAACTGGATCCAGGTTAGTGTCATATTGATCTGGATCCAGGTTAGCGCGGAAACTTTTCGCGTTTGAACGGGAGGGAAATAGTCATGAATTCAGGAACAGCAGACGACCGTAATTTCTCTGGACGTTTTCAAATCAGGCTGAGTCCCGAGCATCATAAAATGTTGTTCGAGTATGCTCGTAGCCTCAACGCTTCCATGAATGATATTATTGAGCTGGCTTTAAGCTTTGCGATTAGCACCGAGAATTTCAATTCGTATGCCGATGATCGTATCAACGGGTTATTCGGCGTTGTCGGTGATAATCATATGCCCTTAGCAACTTTGGCTTTCAGAAACTTTCTGTCCTACGATCAGCTAGACAGCGAAACGGTGAGAGTTCGAGTTCGCAGACGCAATGGAAGCGTTTGGGGTGAATGGATTTTCGAAGCTGATCTGAAAAAAAATCCCAATCTTCTTGCTAAACTGAAATCTTGGGATGAAGCCAGAAACTTTGCTAATATGTGAAGAGGCAGGGTTAAGGGATGGGGGCTTGCCCCCGCCCCGCTTACGACAATTTTCTTGAAAATTGTGCAGTAAGTCCACCTTTTGAAGAAAGGTGGACTTACTGCCATGCCAAACTTCGCCATTCTTCGAGTTCAGAAACTAAAGTCGCCCAAGTCCGTCCGAGCGTCCATGAAGCATGCTTACCGAAAGCAGGATACGCCAAACGCTGACGCCACGAGAACGTCAAACAGGGCATGGCAGCGTTCGAGAAGGCGCTTCCTGAGAAAATCCGTAAGAACGCTGTCCAGTGCGTCGAATACCTGGTCACGTCCTCACCTGGTGCATTCGAGAACCGGAACGCTAACCAGGAGGCGTTGCGCTGGATTCAGGAGCGGCACGGCAAGGACAACGTGATCGCCGCCATTATTCACCGGGACGAAAAAAACCCGCACCTGTCGGCCTATGTGGTGCCGAAAGGCCCCGATACAGGCCGCCTGAACTGCCGCCGGTTTCTTGGAGGTGCCAAGGCCTTGAACGAGATGCAGACCGACTTTGCCCGAGTTGTGGGGCGTCCTGTGGGACTGGAACGCGGCATCGAGGGAAGCAAGACCGACCATACCAAGCTGAAAACCTACTACGGGGCCTTGGAACGGGACGCACCGGAGCACAAAAGCGTGACCCCTGCCGATCTAGAACCGCAGGTGCTCAAGAAGGGGATTTTCACCCGTGTCGTGGAAGACCCTGAGCAGGTGGCGAAGCGTATCAGCCAGATCGTCCAGCAGCATTATGACCCTGCCATTCAGAGCGCCACAGTTGCCCGTACAGCGATCAAACGAGCCAAGGAAGACAGAAAAACTTCAGGTGCGTCTGGAGCCTCTTGTGAAGGCTCTGAGAAATATTCCGACCCAATACCGGGAGAAGGTTATCGAGGGCTGCGTGAAACTGGCCCACCAGCTACGCCAGAAACTTCAAGATCAGGTGATTGAGGCTCAAAGGGAACGAGCCAGAAAAATCGGACGGAATCGTTCCCGTGAAAATAGTCGGGGTCGAGGACATTATTTTAATAAAATTAACCTCTAAATTTTTAAACTTAATTCTATCTTTTCTTTAGGTATTCCAGTTTCTTTTGCTATTTTATCTTTATAACTTTCAAATATATCGTAAATATTTTTACTGTTATTATCCTTTTTTCTTTCTACAAAATTTGGTTTTTCATCATTTTCTTTAAAATTTGAAATGTATCTGCTTATTTTTTCTATGGTTTTATCTTGCGGAGTTCTAACATTATCTTTGAAGTGATAAAGAGTCTGGTGGTTCACACCAGACTCTTTCGCAATTTTTTGTATGCTTAGATTATAATTATCTACAAGATTCTTAAATCGCTCTCTTAAAGCATCAGTTTGTTCCATAGTTCACCCTATCATTTACCTATTTTTCAGCCTATTCCTAGGCTGAAAAAGCATTACCAATGCCCAACAGATGATCAAAACGCTGCAAATAATTGTAAACAAAAACATGCAATTTGGATCGACCAACAACTTTTGAATATGCGCTACATGACCAATATTAAAACCTTCGATTTCCATAAAATATCCTTTCTTTTCAATGGTTTCACTTCAATTTCTTTCTAAAAATCAGTTTCACCGACAATCTCTATATAGCGATATCATATTAGATATTCAACAAAAATATCATAAATATATGATATTTTTTATAAGTAATTGATTTATAATGGTTTTTATTTGATTTTTTTATTAAAAATCGGATCCAGGAAGATCAGGCCGAACAGGTTCGCCAAGCTCTTTTACCGTTTTTCGATAATCCCGACTTTGACCACGATGCCCTTGGCCGTGTGATAATCACCATTCAGGGGGGGGGCAGTGAGAAGACGTTTGAAAGCGTACGCTAAGCGGTACCGTATTCGGGACGTTGATATTGAGACGGGTCTGATACCCAGAACCTAGCTTCTGAGGCCGCTGTTTCACAGCGAGAAAGCAGACCCCCCTCGCACCAAGTGGGTGCAATGGTCTGTAGGAATTTTCTTCTATTCTCTGACCCTGTTGCTGACCCTGTTGCTGACCCTGTTGCTGACCCTGTTGCTGACCCTGTTGCTGACCCTGTTGCTGACCCTGTTGCTGACCCTGTTGCTGACCCTGTCAGATCACGCACCGTCTTCGTCACCAAGCGAAATCGGCAGTGCGACGGGATTTCTTTCCATGGTCAAAAACCTCGCTGTGCAGAGCTGTGACGGACCCTTTCTGGTGTCTGAGAATACCCATTCTCAGACACTAGGGGGGCTTAAGAGCCTTGCTCCCGTTTCGCTTTCATCAAGCGCTCTTTCAGAGCCAGCAGGTGGGGGTTGATCTTTTTCTCCGGTTTCCAGGGCGTATAGACCCCGGGAGTCTTCTCCTCTTCGTCTGGATCAAGAGAAGGCTGACGGGCCGGGGACGTTGGAGCGGGTCCAACAGACGGTGTGACAGTGCGCGTGGGGCGATGGGCCTGTCTGGCGTCCTGAGCTGTGCCCTTCCGTTCTTTCCGAACCCGGTACAGGCAGGTCTCAAGTGTCCGGATTTTGATCAGCAGGTCCAGCTCTTCTTCAAGCATCTGACGAATGGTCTCCAGCGTATAGCCGGACCGGATCAGAGTCTCGATCCGATCAATCTGACCGCGCAGGATTCCGACGAGTTTGGTGGGCTTCGGTTTGCTCTTCTGGTCCATCGCGGTGCTGTTCCTTTCTGTCAGATCATCCAGAGAGTCCGTCTGCATGGCGTTTGTCAAAAAAGAGTATTTTTGACGTATTTTCAAAGTGTTTTTAGAGCTATTTCGGTGTTTCTGAGTTCAAAAAGAGCTTTTTTAGGGAGTTTTTGACGTATTTCTGGTGAAATTTTGGTGTCTCAAAATTGGAGGTCGCTGCGCTCCTAGGATCAGGACGATTTTGGAGGCGTAAGGCGGGGCATGAAGGGCTTTTTCCTGGAATGAAGGACCGGGTTTTCCCTTAATCTGGACTATACACAATACGCAGTCCGGTGGACTGACAAGTCTTTGAAAAAGAACAATTTTTTAGAAAGTGAGCCCTTTGAGCGTATTACCCAGGTAATACGTTTCTGCCATTTTTGGCAGTTTTCCGCGCCCTAATCGTATTACCTCGGTAATACCAACGCTGTTTGAAGCTGCGAGGTGAGATCTGACCAAAGCTCTTGGGTGTTAGGTTGCGTTGACAAAAGGCCTATATGGTCTGCCTGAGATCTGATTCACTTTGTGCCTGGGGAGAACAGGCAGAGGGAACAGACATGGCACGTGGCGATCTGACGGATCGGGAATGGGCGATAATTGGTCCGCTTTTGCCGCCTGAGCGTGGACGTTGGGCCCGTCCAGCCAAAGACAACCGCCGTTTCCTCAACGGCATGCTGCATGTTTTGCGGACCGGCTACCCCTGGCGGGACATGCATGAGCGCTACGGTAAGTGGAACTCGGTCTATGTCCGGTTCCGGCGTTGGGCTGAACAAGGTGTCTGGGACGTTCTGCTGCAAACTCTGGTAAATCTGGGGCTGACCGATAACTGGCAGCATATGGTCGACAGCACCGTAGTCCGGGCCCCAGAGCCATGCTGGCCGACCGGGGCTATGACAGTGACAGTTTCCGCCAGGATCTGCTGCTGCGCGGTATCCTCTGCCGGTCATTCCATCACGTAAAGGCCGCAGCGCTCCACAGAAAACAGACTGGCGGCGTTACAGGGACCGTAACCGCATCGAGCGGATGTTCAACCACCTCAAGCAGTTCCGCCGCATTGCAACCCGATACGACAAGACCGCCTTGTCTTTCATGAGCTTCCTCAATCTCACCGCCGCAAAGCTATGGATTAGGTCTTTTGTCAACGCGACCTAGGAAAAGACTATCATAAAAAAACGCCGCTCAACCCTTACGGGGAGCGGCGCTAACGGCATGCCGACGCTCTATCCAGCTGAGCTACCGAACCCCATGGTGGTCCGGGCGGGATTCGAACCCGCGACCTTCGGCTTCTTTTTAGGGTTACAAACCCAAACTGAAGCTTAGAGACATAAAGTGGGTATCACCCATTTTGGTTTCAATGCCTGAAAGTTTTTTTTCTCCTGTATCAATCATTTTCCTAAATTATCTGCCTTAACATCAAGCAAAGACAATACCGGAAACAACTTTTCCCTATTTCAGGCCTACCAGCAGCATTAGAAAAATAGGCTATATAATTCTAATCAGGAGCGACAGAGGCGACTGGAATAGACAAAGTTGAGAAAGAACGGCCATCTTAATGAAACACTCGCCAATAGAGATTGATGGCTTAGTCTACAATTTCGAACATTTGCAAAAGACTTCGATGGAGGTCGCCAGCGAAAAAGCCAAAAAAAATCTAATCGTAGGGATTAGCTTTACAAATCACTGCTATACGGTGGCCCATGATCCATCATGTTATCCTAAAGAATGGCCTATTCTTCATGATGGAGGAGGTAGAGCTCGTGCATTTTGTTTAGAGCGCTATGGTCTTTCGAAACAGATGCTTCCAAGCTTGGTTACACAATTGAACTGCCCTCAAGCGGTAGTTCAGCAAACAGTGCAACGCCGTAACTGGGTTTACAGTACCGCGCTAGATACGGATGCGGGACGATACAATGTGTTCTTCGAACTACGTCGGGCTGCCAAGAATTCCGGGAGAGATCTCGAAATGATAGTGGAAAGCGCTTACCCACGATCAGAACCGGCGGCAGTTTTGGGAAAAATGAAATTTATTATGCTTTGCGGAAAAACCTTTCTCGGCCTTCCAGTTGCAACAAGACGCTAAACGTACAAAAGGCGCCCTAAGGCGCCTTTTGTAATCCGGACACCGCTTCAGTTTTCACCTCGGTCTGCCTTGCGCAGACACGGCTTAAAAAGCCGCCGGGGGACGTTCAATCTCATCCGGTCAGTCGTCCCGTTAAAAACAAGCATGCCGCAAAAAATAAAAGAATGCAATCTGCGCGCGGTCGGGTACCTGAGTCGCAACGAAAAAAGCCTTGTCATCCTACTGCAAAAGTTACGCGCTTTGCTTCTATCCGCGCCAACGGTGCAATGGTGTATGAAGAACGTGAAACGCCCCCCATAGCGCCCATGAACACGTCCCCGATGCGCCTCTGATCCGTCCCTGAACGTACCCCTGAGCACGCCCCTGATGCGTTCCCCAAGCGCCCCCGATAAAACAATGGCCTTCATAGACCATTGCACCGTTGGTGCGGGGGCGTGCGTCTGACCGGATAAGTAGTTGAAAAAGTGCTCCATGACACCAGAAAGAAGGGCACAAGAAGCCAAAAACGTTTTCATGGAAATCAGAGCCTTTTCCTGTTACATGTAACGATAGGAGAAAACGCCATGACCCCTGTTGCCATCCGCGTCCAGAAGCGTCGCGACACCCTGCGCAAGGCCGGGCTGCGACCCGTCCAGATCTGGGTGCCCGATACGCGAACCCCGGGCTTTGATGCAGAATGCCAGCGCCAGGCGCGTCTGGTGGCCGAGGCAGACCGGCACGATCCTGCACTGATGTCCTTTCTCGAGACCGCCGCCAGCGATCTCGACGG
>NZ_CP068425.1:0-5226 GCF_016757795.1 Gluconobacter sphaericus
TGTTTCACAATGCGTGCGTAGAAAGGATAAAATATGGCTGACTCAGATATGGAAAAATGGATTAAAATTATCGAAGCTTACAACCAAGCTGAATATGGAACCAAAGGGTGGAAGGTCACGGTCGTTGGTCCAGATGCTAACGGGAATTGCAGCATAGCTTTAGTTCCCCCTTCTCCTCTACCGCCGCCTCCGACGACCCCGTAATTATTCTTTGAATGATTAAATAGGCCGTGGCGATCTATCATCTGTCCGTCAAATCCATCTCGCGCTCGGCCGGTCGTAGCGTTGTGGCTGCTGCTGCCTATCGTGCCGGCCAGGAACTGACGGACGAACGGCAGGGCCTGACGCACGACTACACCCGGAAACAGGGGGTAGAAGATGCGTTTATCGTGGCCCCGGATGGCGCGGATTGGGCGCTGGACCGGAATGCCCTGTGGAACGCAGCCGAGGCGGCCGAGAAGAGGAAGGACGCCAAGACCGGCCGGGAATACGAGTTGGCATTACCGGCCGAGCTGGACGTGGGCGTACGGAAAGAACTGGCCCGGGATTTCGCCCGTGAGCTGGTGGAGCGGTACGGGGTGGTGGCCGATGTGGCGATCCATGAACCCGGCCGGGAAGGGGACAACCGGAACCATCACGCCCATATCCTCACCACGACCCGGACGGCCGGGGAGGACGGTCTGGGGGCCAAGACGCGGGTTCTGGACGTGGCCAGCACCGCCTCGGCCGAGATCGAGCACATGCGGGGTGTGTGGGCGCGCCAGGTGAACATGGCGCTTGAACGGCACCAGGTCGAACAGCGGGTGGATCACCGGAGCTTTGAGCGCCAGGGGAAGGAACAGGAGCCGACCCGGCACATGGGGGTATCAGCAACCGCCATGGAGCGGCAGGCGGCTCGCGAGATCCCCGGCCGGGAACCCGTGACGGATCTCGGGAAGCAGAATGCGGAGATCCGCGAGCGGAATCGTGTTCTTGAGGCGGCCCGCAAGGCCGTGGAGAAGGCGCAGGAGCTATTCTCCGGCCTTGAGAAAAAGGCCCGGCAGGCGGTTGGTCTGGCCCGGAAGATCGGGCAGCGGCTGGAGCAGCAGCGGGAAGCCGAACGCCAGAGGCAGGAACTGGCGCGTCAGGCCGAGATCAGACGCCAGCAGGATATCCGGGCGGCCGAGGAAGTCCGGAAAGCCGCCGAACTGGAGAGGCAAAAGCAGCGTCAGAAGGAGGCCGAACTGGTCCAGTCCCGAGGTATGTCACGCGGCAGGAGCCGAGGTCGGGACTACGACGGCGGGCCAGGGATGGGCTTTTAGAGAAAGCGACCGTACGTTTTTGACCGTCCTCTACCCGGTTTCTACTTTGCTCGTTTTCCTTGCTTGCGCATCACCGCGACGGGATTGTCGCCCGCAGTTGGGTCCTTTTTTAAGTCGGCAATTGCTTCTGCTTTTGCCTTGCGGCGGTTAGCTGATTCTTTGGTGCGTTCGCGACGGATTGCTGATGCCGCGTCGAGGTTGAGCGGCTTGCTGTCCTCATAGAGACATTCGCCATGTTCGCAGACAAATTTGAGCGGTATCTTCGGGTTGTTGATATCTTTTTGCTCGTTCGTCCACTTCTTCTCCCATGCGGAGAAGTAGGTCTCGAGCTTGACGGCAGGCATAAAGAACGCGCGGCGCATCTCTATCCCTTCATAGATAGCGAACACCCAACGGGCTTTTCGATATTTTTCGATGATGGGAATGTTGATGTGATGGTTGGTCGAGAAACCGGCGGTCAGCCAGATGTTGACGCTTTTAAGCTCATATTCGCGGCCTTCCACGTCTGTGGCGTCATTGCCCTCGCGGCCCGGAATGCCCTGTAGGTTAAGAGCCAGCAGCATCTGTAAAATTTTGCCGCCATTGTCCTGAAATATGTCATCGATCCCATGCTCGGTTGCGAGTTTTTGAAACTCACGTACGGCGGGCATTAGTTTTTCCAGTCGGTCCCAATCTGGGTGTTTCGCCATCAGTCCACAAGCTCCGCTACGGAGACACCGAGGGCGAGAGCAAGTTTTTGAAGATTGTCGAGGCCGACATTGCGCTCGCAGCGCTCTATGCCGCCAAGATAATTCCGATGAATGCCTGCCAGCTCAGCAAGCGCCTCTTGGCTCAGGTTGCGTTCGCCTCGTGCCTTGCGCAGGTTGGCCGCGAGAGCCTCGCGCGCTGGATTAAGAGAACCTGTTTTCACACTGAAATGTGTTGCTGCGAGACCACTATGAGTCTACACACTATGAGTGTGATATGAGGAGTTGGGCCGTTGGCCGGTATTCAAATTGAGGGCCTACGGCCAAGTTACACCACTAGTGGCGGCGCAGCTTTTTGTGGTGACTCACGTGAGCTTCTGGCGCGTCTACCCGACGAAAGCCTTGATCTTGTGATGACCTCGCCGCCTTTCGCACTTCAAAGGCACAAAGCATATGGAGGGCTGGATCAAGTTGAATACTTGGATTGGTTAATCGAGTTTGCTCGCCTCGTTTACGCCAAGCTTAAGCCGACAGGTAGTTTCGTGATGGACGTGGGGGGAGCCTACCAGAAAGGCGTTCCCACACGTTCGCTTTACCACTTGCGCTTGCCGATCCGGTTTTGTGACGAGATCGGATTCTTTCTTGCTGAAGACTTTTACTGGTTTAATCCCGCGAAGCTGCCGTCGCCGATCGAATGGGTGAACAAGCGGAAGATCAGGGCAAAAGACTCAGTAAATAATCTGTGGTGGTTCTCAAAGTCTGAATGGCCCAAGGCCAACACGCGCAAAGTGCTCACCCCTTACAGCGACCGCATGATCAAGCTTATGGAAGACCCTGATAAATTTTATAAACCGGGGATGCGTCCTTCTGGACACGATATTGGAAAGGGATTCGCCAAGAACAACGGCGGTGCGATCCCGTCGAACCTGCTGCAAATTCCAAATACAGAATCGAATGGCGGCTATGTTGCAGGTTGTAAATTGGTCGGTGCTGATCGCCACCCGGCACGTTTTCCGTCCAAGCTACCTGAGTTTTTTATCCGCTTTCTTACCGATCCAGGCGACACCGTACTCGATATTTTCGCCGGATCGAACACAACGGGTATGGTTGCGGAAAGGGAGGGTAGGCGATGGCTCGCCTTCGAAGATAGGCAGGATTATTTGGCTGCAAGTGTGTTCCGCTTCCTGCCGAAAGAGACGCCACCTGAGGAGATGCAGTCTGCCTTCGCCGCGGTTTCTTCGGGGAAGTCCGTAGATTTGACCAGATACATGCCGCAGGTTGAGATGTTTAATACTGCGGCGGAGTAATCAATTGGGCTTTTAGAGCGGCAGATTTCATATTGTTTATGATTTCTTCTGCCTTGGTGGCGAGTGCGTTGGAAGTATAGGTTATGATTTTCCTCCTTGAACGACTTCCAGATTAGCCCCAGGCTTAGGAATTAGGGCAAGTTCATCCTGTGTGGCGCGGCTTCCTACTTCGGCCACATGCTTGTTCATGTAGTATCGGACCAATCCTGGTCCACGCATGCCCGCGATCTTTTCCCGTTCAGAGAAAATTGCGCCAAACGCCACCAGTTCATTCATGATTTGGCTGATGTGATTAACTGGAACACCTACCTGTTCCGCAATTTCTTCGCGCGTCAGCATGACCTGCCCTGTGTGCGGCATGAGATGATCGAACAGGAGCGTCCAGACTGATACAGCTTTCATGGGGCGCTTACTGTTTTCCATAAGCCAGAGGGTGACGGCGCGATTTTGAGCAGGACGGATCATGACGAACGGCTCCGTAGTTCCGGGGTCTGGCGTAGTAAGGTTCTTGATCTGGACATACAGCCGCCCGACCGCATCCCCCATAGCCCCACCGTTATCCGCAAACGGAAGCAGAGCCTGTTTGAGAAGGTCGGCCTGATCTTCTTGAAGCCGATCTTTGCGGGTTTTAAGGCGGGTCACATTCCGCATGTGGGGAACCTCTGTATAGAGACCGATTAGGTATCACGTGGTGATATCTTATGGTATCACCACGTGATACCTAATGGCAAAGCGTTTTTTGCGGATTCCCAACGAAAACCGACCATCAGCTAATTTCTAGATAGAATAAAGATATTTATTCCCCCCTATGGTCCCCCCTTAGAACGGTGGAAAAACAAGCTTTTTAGGCCTGTTCCGGCGCCCTGCGGGCGGGCTACGCCGCTCCCGCTCCGCGCTCGCCCGGCCCCTGTGATGCCGGCAGAAACGGGCAGGAGAAAATGGCTAAAGAGGCGATGAGGGGCTGGTATCTTCCCATCCCGGTGACGGTCAGGGAAGATACCAGCCCATGACCTGCCCTTTGGCGTCTGCGTTCGGGAAGCAGACCGTGCCGCCTTTCTGGCGTTCCGTGGTCCAGCCGTTCCCCTGACACAGGGACAGCATGTCGAGGCTACCCCGTCGATCAAGGCCATAGGCCCGCTGTCCGGCCGGGGTATTGGCCCATGAGGCGGCGGCCTGTTCATTCCGGGCTGCCTGATACCCTTCCGCCTGCCCTTTTTCGGTTCCTGACCTCTGGCCGAGGAAATATCCCCCGCCAAATGCCACCAGAACAGTCAGGAGACCCGTCAGACCCGTCCAGAGTAGGGATGAACGTATTTCCGTCTGGCTGGCCTGTAGCGCCACCTGTGAGGCTTCTGTGGCCTGTTTGAGCGCATCCTGCATTTCAGCCGACAGGGCGTGTTCTTGCTGGCTCCGGATCGTCTGATCGGATCGGACGGTTCGAAGCAGGCGGTTTGTCTCCGCCATTTCCCGGCTGAGCTGGTCGAACGCGGCCAGCCCGTCCTCCAGCTCGCGTTCGTTGGTCATGACCGGTCAGGCTCCGGCTTCTGCCAGCCCTCGAACGCCTTGTGGTCATGGTCGCGGGTGATGCGTTTCATCAGCTCGTCAATGACCCGGCCGAAGCGTTCATCCTTTCCGGCCGCATCAATCAGCAACCCACCCAGAATGACCTTCCTGCGGGTGTCCAGCTTGCGTTCCTCAGCGTTCTGTCTGGCGAGCAAAGCCTGATACCGGGCCTTGGCCTGCTCGACCTGCTGTTTTGCTTTCTCGATGGGTGTCATTTTTTCTCCCGCCCCAAGTGGGTGCAATGGTCTGTTGTCGTTCCTGTCCCCGCGTGATCCTGTTGATGATATCCGATTTTTCGGAAGTTTCCTTGATTCGTCGTGGAGTGCAAACAACCCTTGCGACGATAGTAGTAAGGGCGCACTTTAGCAT